>CAJPTP010000195.1 GCA_905373555.1 uncultured Francisella sp.
CTTTGCGCCCCATCGCCATGGCCATGTCGGCCCCGGCGCCCGGCGCGCCTTGGGCCTTGTCGGATCGGGGCGCCTTTGGGGCGCCGCCCGTCTTGTCGTTCGTGTTCATGATCGTTTCTTTTTTCTTCTCAACGCCGCCGACGCTCGGGTTTTCGCCCGATGATTCGTCGTCGCGCTTAAGCTCGTTTGGAGTCGGATGGCGGCTCATTCGGGCGCTTGTCGCCCATGGCCTTTTCTTCCAAGGCGTTCCCCGCCCGGGTTTCCTTTGCTCGGGCTTCCCCGCCCAAGGCGTTTTCGGAGCGTCTCTCATTGCCGCCCGCGTCGGTTGGCCTTGGCGCGCCGGGATCGCCCTGTTCCTTGGGCTCCGTTTCCTCGGATTGCGTTTGGGCTTCGGCCGCGGGGGATGCGGTATCCGCCCCCTCCCCCGATGGGCCGAAATCTTTGGCCAGTTGCTCCAACCCCTCGCGCAGCTTGCCGAAATCGGAATCGAATTGCTTGGCGTAGCGCCCCTGCGTCGCCGCAAGGCGCATTGAGCCGTCGGGCCTTCTAAGCAGCCACGCCCGCCCGTCGCGCCAATAGAACATCAGCGCCACGCCCAGGCACAGCAGCAAGGATCCCAAATACACGAGCTTTGCGCCCGGAGAGCGGGTCAGCTGCAGGGTGCTTGAGGGCCTTTCCTCATAATCGCGCAGATGCAGCAAAATCGGCAAGGGATATTGCAGCAAGGCGCTGTGGGCGTTGAGGCTTTCAAACATAAACCGGTTGCGGTCGTCCTCGCTTTCCCACTTGGCCTCGACCCCAAGCTTGTCCTGCGCCATGTTGACCAACTGCTCCTCGCCCGAGCGCAGGATGTCGTAGAACATCATCGTGGCTTTGGTTTGATCCATTTCTTGGGGCGGGTAGTTCGTGATGAGCTCGTTGACGCCCATGATCCCCTTTTGAGCGAACACGCCCAGCACCATCTCCACGATTTGGCTTAGCCCCTTAACCCGATCGGGCGAGCCGCTGCCTTGCGTCGCCAGATGCGCGGCGCGCGCGCGCGCCGCGGGGTTCATCAAAAGCTCGCGAAATTGCAGGAACAAGTCCATTTTCCCGGCGCTGTCGGCGGGGATCATGACCCAGCTGAAGTTGGGCGCGTCGGCAGGGCGCAGCCCAAAGAAATAGTACAGCCCGCCGTCCTGCGCGAAGGGGTATTGGTAGGTCATGTAATTCATGCCCACGCCCGCCTCGTCGCGCGCCTCGTAAGACAGAGACGGCCCCAAGTTCTTGGTTTTGCCCCCTTGCGGCGCGGAGCGGCGCAGGTTGGCCAGTTTTTGTGAAAGCGAGCCCGGCGCTCCGCCCGCGCCGGATGGCGCGCCCTGCGCCGCGCTGTCGCCCAAGCGGGCGTCGTCTTGGCCGGGCTCATTGGCCGCCACGTTGTTGGTCCTTAGCTCCCCGAAGGACACCGTGTATTGTTTATCGCCCAGCTTAAGCGGGGTGGAGCGCTTCATGCTGACGGCCCGAACGGTTTCGGGCCGGGCCTTGAAAAGGCCCAAGTTCCAAGCGTCGAGCGTCACCGAAGAGCCGCCGTCGCCCAAGCCCGCTTGATAGAGGCTCACGCCGTCGACGGAAAGGGGCTTGTTGACCTCGATTTGCGCCTTGAAGGCGGGATCCCCGTTGAGCGGGGTGATCGTGACGAAGCTGGAGTAGTTTTTGGGCATGCCCGTGGGGTAATAGTCCACGTCGAAGCGGTCCAAGGACACGATGAAGGGCAGCTTCAGCAGCAACGCCCCGCGGTCGCCCAAGCTCACGAACGCCGAGTCCGAGGCTTGGCCCTCGGCCAAGGTGAGCTCCGAGCGATAGGACGGGGAGCTTGAGGGGAGGGTGCTGCGCTCGCCGAATTGGTCGGAATAGATCGTGGTCTTGTCGGGAACGATGCGGCCCGCCCATATCCCCGCCTTGACCCACAGGTCGCTGTCGATCAAGCCGCCCAAGAAAATCAAAATCATCGCGCCGTGCGCCAAGATGAAGCCGTATTTGTTGGCATAGCCTTTCTTGCACGCCACGAGCTCGCCCTCGGGCGCGGCGGCGCGCGTCGTTTTGTAGCCTTGGGCCTCGAAAAACCGCTGCGCGACGTCAAGCGGCGCGCCTTGCTCAAAATCGTGGCGCCGCTTGGCCTGCCCCAGCGACTTCCAAGTCACGCCCAAGCGCCATGAGCGCATTTCCCTCAAAAAAACGGGCGTGTTTTTGACCAGGCAAAACGACAGCGACGCGACCAAAAAGCACATCACGCCGATAAACCAGTACGAGGAGTAGACGTCGGTCATGCCCAAGAAGCGAAAGATCGGCGCCCAAAACGGCCCGTACTCGAAAGCCAGGTCGCTCATGCTTTGGGTTTGCGGCAGGAAGGTGCCGATGATCGACGCGACGCCGACCAAGGTCAGCAGCGCGACCGCGAAGCGCATGGAGCTGAACAGATCGAACAGGCTCGCGGCCCGGCTTTTCGGCCGGCGCTTGGGGCCGGGGCCCTCGCCGTTTTCCTCCCCCAAGGACTCTTCGGGGTCTTGGGGCGCCTCGCGCCGCCCTTCAAACGAGGGCGAGCCCGAGTCGGGCGAGTCGGGGCCGGCCGGCGCGGCAAAGCCCGCCGCCAAGGCGTCCTTCAAGCCCGTTTCTGCGCTCGCTTCGGGCTGAGGGTCGGACTCGGCGCTCGGCGCCGTTGAGTCGCTTGAAGGCTCGATCGGAGTTTCGCCGTTGGCCGGCGTCGACGCGGCGGGGCGCGGGGCGCGGTTTGGCTCGGCGCTTTCGGTTTCGCGCCGATCCTCTTCTTGATCCATGGGGCGCCCCATGGGGCCTTGGCCGCATCGTTGGGGGTCGGCCGGAGCAACGGGCGCTTGGCCCCCCTCTTGAGGGGCGCTCGCCTTTGTCTCGTCGTTTTGAGGGGCGTCGTGGCGTGGTTGGTTGCTGGGCATGGGCTATCCGAGGCATCCCGCGTTGGGTTGATCCGGCGTTGAGCCGCCGACGGGCTTGCCAAAGCGGCGGGTCAAACGAATCTTATACGCTTTTGCCGCGGCCGGCCGCTTTGCGG
>CAJPTP010000196.1 GCA_905373555.1 uncultured Francisella sp.
AAGACAAAAAAACCGCCGAGGCCGATCCTCGGCGGTTGATCTTGCGCATCGCGCTTGGAAATGCGCCGGGTTGCCCTTAAGCGTCGGCCTGGGCCTTTTTCGCGTCCTTCACGCCCTCGTCTTGCTCCATTCTTTGGAAGTGGGCCTCCAAGTTTTTCAGATCGCCCAGATCCAACCCCATGGCTTTGGCCCAAGTCATGGTGACGTACAGATAGACGTCGGCGACGGATTTATGCCCTGAGAGGTAGGGCCGATCCGCCAGCTGTTTGTCGGCGATCCCGTACAGCCGCTTGAGCTTTGCGGTGAAGAATTGGACGGCTTGATCGCCCACTTGGTCTTTGGCGAACAGCGGCCCGAAGGAGGGGTGGATGTCCGAGTTGATGAAAGCGAACCAGCGCCGGCCTTCCGCCTTTTGTTTGACGCTTTGGCCGCCAAAAATCCCGGATTTGGGGTATTGGTCGTCCAAGTAGTCCATGATCGCGGCGTTTTCGGTCACGGCGAAGCCGTCCTCGACCAAGGCGGGCACCGAGCCTGCGGGATTGATTTTCAAAAACTCGGGGCTTTTGAGCGCGCTGCGCTCCATCTTGACCAGCTCATACGGCGCGCCGATCCACTCCAAGGCCACGTTGGCGACGGTGGAGCAGGCTCCCGGCATGAAATACAGTGTGATCATATTTTGCGTCTCCCAATCGGTTGAGCGGCGGATCGCCGGATGCGTCGGGCCATCCGCGCGAGCGTTTCGCTCCGGTTCTCCGAATGTTGCGGCGCCTTGCCCAATTGCAAGCCCCTGAAAGACGGCCGCGCATGGGATCAGCCGTCGGCGGGGTTCGGGCGTCGAGTCTCTTTCGCAGCGGAAAAGCGGGCCGCCCATCTTTATGGAAGTTTTGCTCGCGGTCTTTTGCTTGCCGATATCCCTTTCGATCGGATGCTCAAGCATTGGCCCATCCTGTCCATGCCGTCGCGCCCCGGCCACGATGCCCAACCTTTGATCGCTTGCGACAATCGGCTGATTTGAGGGGGGGGGGAAAAAAAAGAAAAACGAAGGGGGAAGTGCGCGACGCAAACCATTCCGGCGCTTGGTCTTGTCGGATTCGGGGCACGATATCCGTTATTCCGAGAGCAATCTGTTCCTGCCGGACGAAGTCTTGGGGCATTGAGGACGCCAAGGCTCGAGCCGCTCGCTCTTTCTTCCTTTGAAGCAAGGCGCGGCGGCGATATGAGTCTGCGCCGCCTCGGCGCGCCGATTCTCGCGGCGCCGAGGCTTCGGGCGGCTTGGGCTTGCTCTTGCCCTCTGTCTTTGGCCTCTTGTCTTTGCGCGGCTGCGGCGCGCGCAAAGGCGGGAAACAGGCAGACGGGGCGCAGCGCCCGACGCAAACCGTCAATGCGCATGGAGTGATCGGTCTTTCATCGCAAGGCGTCGATGGGGTCAGTCCTTTTTCCGCCTCTTGCGCCCGCCCCATCGGTCGGCGGAGCCCGCCGGCCGACCGCATTGGGAAAGCCTGCAAGAAATGTTGATGTTCAAAAGCGCCCAATCATGACGCCGGGTTCAGCTGCGGAGCCATGCAGCGAAAGAGCGAAGCAACGCGCGCCCGACGCTTCAAAGGTCGCTTTGGGAGCCTGTCTTTGGGATCCGGCCATCTTGGAAGAGAAACGCCGGCCAAGGAAGGCGTCAGCGCTTCTCATTTCTTTCTTGCCTCATGGAGTTGCGCAGGCTCGGCGCGGGGCAAAAATGGGTTGCTCGGCCGGCGAAGGGGCGTCATGCGTTCGACATTCGCTTAGTCGGGGCCGGATAAAATGGCTGCGGTCGAATGCAAAGCAAAAGAAACGAGTTGGCGAAGGGGGAGAAGATGGGGGAAATGGACGGCGTCGAAGTTTTGGGATCCGGCGCGCGCGACGGCGACGGCGTCGACGGCGCGGAGGAAACGGCGGCCGAATCTTGGGGGGCTTTTCGCAAGATTGCCCTCGATCGTTTTTTGGGCGAGATCGGCGGGGAGCAGTACGCCTTGGCCGAGCCCTTTTTCGCGCGGGTTTTCGCGGCGATGGACGAGGGCGACGCTTGCGTCGTTCTGGATCCCGCCGAGGCGCAAAGCGCGCGGTCTTTGGACAAGCTGGTGGGCGAGTCGGGCAAAGCGCTTGTTTTGCGCGGCGATCGATTGGCGCTGGGGCGGGTGTGGTCGGAGCAGCGCGCGGCTTCGGCATGCCTGGCCGCCTTGGCGGGGCCTTGGGGCGACGGCGGCTTGCCCGACGACGTCGCGCAGGCGGGCGATCAAGCCGTCAAGGCCGTCTTGGCGAAACTGTCCTCGATGCGCCTAAGCGCCGAGCAAAAGCGAGCCATCGCGCTGGCGCTGCAAAACAACCTGACGCTGATCACGGGCGGCCCGGGCACGGGCAAGACCACCTGCGTCGCGGCTTTGCTTGCGACGCTGTGCGAGCTGCGCGCGACGCCGCCCGAGATCGCCTTGCTCGCCCCCACGGGCAAGGCCGCCAGCCATTTGCGCGATTCTTTGGTCAACGCGCTGGGGGAATTGGTTGATTTTTCCGACCGCGCCAAAAATGCCTTGGCGGCTTTGGAGGGGCGGACGATGCACAGCTTTTTGCGCATCGACCCGCCGCGGTACGCCCCCAAAAAAGGCCCGCGCAATCCCGTTCAGGAAGACGTCATTGTCGTGGATGAGGCGTCGATGGTTGATTTGTCCTTGCTCACGTCGCTGCTGCTGGCGATGCGCCGCGGAAGGCGCCTGATCTTGTTGGGCGATCTCGACCAATTGCCGCCCGTGGGATTGGGCTCGCCGTTGGATGCGTTCGCGGGCGAGCCCTTTGTCAGCGAAAGCCAAGACAGGCGCGGGCGAATGTGGCTGGGAAAGGTTTGGGATCAAGGGGCGGCCGAGCGGAAGGCCGAGCAAGAGGCGCTCGGCCGCGCGGTTGGCGGCCGCGCGCCGCAAGGCTCCCGCAGCCCCGCCGGCGGCGCGGGCGAAGCTTGCTCAACGGATGGGGCGGGGGCGAGCGGCGGATCGGGGTCTGAGCGCCGGGGCAAGTCCGCCGGCCGCGCCGCGC
>CAJPTP010000197.1 GCA_905373555.1 uncultured Francisella sp.
ATCCTTGGCGGCCAAGGCGCGGGCCGTGGCCATGGCGTCGTCGTCGCTCACGGGGAAAACCTCGTCATACGCGCTTTCGTCCAAAACCTCGGGCTTGAAGCCCGCTCCGATGCCTTGGATCCCGTGGGGGCCTTTGGGGCGCCCGGACAGCACCGCCGAGGCGGCGGGCTCGACCGCGACGACCTTGACGCTCGGGTTCTTTTGCTTGAGATACCGTCCCACGCCCGTGACGACGCCGCCCGTGCCGACGCCCGCGACGAAAACATCCACTTTCCCCTCGGCGTCTTGCCAAATCTCAGGGCCCGTCGTCTTGACGTGGGCCTCGGGATTGGCCGGGTTGGCGAACTGGCTGGCCATCGCGTACCCTTTGTTTTCCCTGACGATGCGCTGAGCCTCCGCGATCGCGCCCGGCATCCCCGCCGCGCCGTCGGTGAGCACCAGGCGGGCCCCGTAGGCGGCCATGAGCTTGCGCCGCTCGACGCTCATCGAGGATGGCATCACGATGATGGCCCGATAGCCCTTGACGGCGGCCGCCATCGCCAAACCGACCCCGGTGTTGCCGCTCGTGGCTTCGACAATCGCCCCGCCTTTTTGCAGCCGCCCGCTGCGCTCGGCGTCCTCGATCATCGACAAAGCCACGCGGTCTTTGACCGATCCTCCCGGATTGAAGCTCTCGACTTTGGCGACGACCTCGCCCTTGGCGCCTTGCGCCGCGCCGTTGATCCGGATCAGCGGCGTGGAGCCGATCGCCTGCAACACGTTTTCCTTGATTGCCATCTTGGTGTCCTTGTTTCGGGGCCGGCCGGCGGCCGCCCCGCATTGCCCCGGGGGCGATGATCGACAAATTTTCGGCCAAATGCCGCGGCCGGCCATCCCGGCAGCCGCGGCGTCGCCGCTCCCCTATATTGGGGCTGTTTGACATGCGTCAACGAACGCCGGCGGCAAACGCGGGCCGAAGCGCGAAAAACGCCGGCAAAACGGCGAAAAAACGCCGGCGAAACGGCGCCGAAACGTCAACGAAACGTCGGCGAGGCTCGGCCCGGATTTGCTATAATTGAGCGTTTATCCGGCGCTTCTTTGCTTTGCCGCGCAAGGCGCGGGGCGCCGGAGCGAGCGCGGGGACGCGCCTTGACCACCAACAAAGCGCCTGCGGCGAACGATCCATGGACAAAATCAAACATTTGCTCGCGCTGTTTTGCGCGACCCTCGCGGCGGCCTGCTCGGGCGGCCAGCCCGCTCAGGAAGGCCCCGCCCCGGCCAAGACGGCGGGCGCGGAGGCGCCCGCGCCGATCGCGCTGCGCGTGGGCACCAACGCCGAGTTTGCGCCCTTCGAGTACCAAGGCGAAGGCGGCGCCCTGATCGGCTTCGACGTCGATTTGCTCAACGCCATGGCCAAAGAGGGCAATTTCACCGTTTCTTGGAAAGACCAGCCTTGGGAAGGGCTGATCCCCGGGCTGCAAAACGACGAGTTCGACGTCGTGATCGCCGCGATGACGATCACCCCCGAGCGCTCGGAGGTGGTCGATTTCACCGACCCCTACTTCGAGATCCGCCAAGTCGCGCTCGTGCCTCAAGAAAGCTCGTTCAAGTCGATCGACGACCTGAAAAAAGCGGGCAAGATCGGCGTGTGCACGGGCCAAACGGGCGATTTGGTCGCCCAAAAGCTCTTCGGCGCCACCAACCCCCGCATCGCCCGCTACGAAAGCATCCCGCTTGTGCTCAAGGAGCTCGAGCAAAAGGGCGTGGACGTTGTTCTGGCCGACGGCGACGTGATTCGCAAGTACGTCAAAGACCACCCCGAGGCCACCTTCCAAATCTTGGACATGCCCCCCGAGATCGAACCCGAGTCCTACGGCATCGCCGTGCGCAAAGGGCAGACGGAAATTCTCGACAGGCTGAACCAATCGCTCAAGGCCGTGCGCCAAAGCGGCGGGCTGGACAAGATCAAAGCCAAGCATTTCGACGTTTGACGACGGCGCGCGGCGCGCCCGCGGTTGATCGCCGAATAAAAAAACGCGAGGGTTCCTCGCGTTTTTTTATGGCTTCATTCCGGGGTTTCAGCGTTCGCGGATGGCGTCGGCGCCTTTTGCCGAAGCTTTCTCGTCTAAGCCGCTTGGGAATCTTGGGCGCGCGAGGGGGCCGACGGGTCAGAAGAACGTCAGCTTGACCTGAATCATTTTCTCCAGCTCGCTCACGGCGTCCTTGTTTTCGGCGTAGAAGATCACGTGATCGTTGTCCTCCAAGATGTAGTCGCTCGCGTGGCCCGGGATGAACAGATCGCCTCGGTAAATCGCCGCGACGCTGCAACCGTGCGGCCAGCGCAACTGCGACTTGGGCCGGCCGACGATCTTGGAGGTTTTGCGGGTGCCGTGCACGACCGCCTCCAGCGCCTCGCTGTGGCCGCGGCGCATCGGATGCGAGGCCACCACGTCGGAGCGGCGGATGTGGGCCAGAATCGAGCCAATGGTCGAAGTGTGCGGCGAGAGCACGATGTCGATCTTGTTGCCTTGGATCAAATCGACGTAGCTGGGGCGGTTGACGATGCTGATCACGCGCTTGGCCCCGAAGTTTTTGGCCAACAGAGACGACATGATGTTGTCTTCGTCCAAGTCGGTCACGGCGCAAAAGACGTCCACGTCCTCGACGCGCTCGCGCTCCAACATCTCCTCGCTTGTGGCCGAGCCCAACAGCACCAAGGTGTAGTCCAGCCGATCGGCCAGCCACGCCGCGCGGGTGGGGCTGCTTTCGATCAGCTTGGCGTTGTAGCGCTCCTCGCAGGCCTTGGCGATGCGAAAGCCGATGTTGCCGCCGCCCGCGATCATGATCTTCTTGGCGGGCCGGTTGTCGCCGCGCAGGGCGTCCATGACGGCGGGCACGTACTGCTTGGGGGCGACGAAGGCCACCTCGTCGCCCAAAATGATGCGCGTTTTGCCCGTGACCTGCAAAGGCGAGGCGTTGCGGTAGATCGAGACGATGTCCAGCTGCGCCCCCGCCTCCCCCAGCCGCCCGTAAATCTCGTCGACGGCCAAGCCCACGCACCACC
>CAJPTP010000198.1 GCA_905373555.1 uncultured Francisella sp.
CAAGGACGACGGTCTCGCCCGCGGCGGGGCCGAAGGGCCGGGGGCGCGGGCCGGTTTCGTTTCTTGCGGGCGCGGCCGCAAGGACGACGGCGAACCGCCCTTGCGCGCTTGGCGTCCGAATCCGCGGTTGGCGCGCGTTGGGGGCGCTTTGGGTCCGGCGGGCAATTACCCGGCCAAGGCGGCCAAGATCCAAGCGCCCCAAGAGCGCGCCCGGGCTTCCTTGCCCGGCTTGGCCTCATTGGCGCCGGCCTTGGGATCCGCAGCCGCTCCGTCCGCGTCGAGACCGGGCGTCTTGGTTTGGATCTTATTGTCGCGCAGTTGCTCAATCAGCCCGTCGAAGCCCTCCTTGTCGACGATTTCCTTGAACTGGTTGCGATACACCGTGACCAAGCTTTGATCCTCCACGGCGACGTTGTAGATCATGTAGCGGTCGCCCGCTTTGCGCAGGGTGTAATCCACGCGCACGGGCCGGCGCAGGGCGCCCGCCGCGGAGGGCGTGATCACCGACGACACGATGATGGAGCGGCCGTGGTTTTGCACGACGGCCTTGTCCTTGATCGTCACCTCCGAGTCTTTGAATTGCAGCATGACGCCCGAGTAGATGCGCACGAGCATGCCTTTGAAAGCTTCGGTCAGCGTCTTCTTTTGCGCGGCGTTCGCCTTTTTCCATGGGCTGCCCACGGCCAAAATCGTCATGCGCTCGAAGTCGAAGTACGGGATGGCGTATTCCTCGGCTTCCCTGCGCACGGCGGCGGAGTTGGAGCCGTTGTCCTTGCGCAGGATGGACAGCACTTCCAAGGCGTTGGCTTTGATCTGGTCGACCGCCTCGACGGCGATCTCCGCGTCGGTTTGCGCCCAAGCAGCGGGCGATGACAGGGCGCAGAAAACAGTCAGCAAAGCCGACGCCGCCGCGCGCTTTGCCGCATTGATGTTCAAAGGCTTCATACGAACCCCATTTCGCGCCGCGCGCGATGGAAACGAAGAAACGCCGGGCCGGCTTCAGCCGCCCCGCCCAACGGGAAGGAGCCGATCGGCCGTCGGGAAACCCAAGGCGCTCGCCGCGCTTTCGCGACCGGCCATTTTGGCGCAGGCCGACGCTTAGGATACGGTCGGCCGTGTTTGTTTTGACTTAGGGCAGGCGCGCGGGCGGCGAGTTTTTGCCCGCGGCCGCGCGGATGGGCCGTCCGGCCGCTTGATCGTGTTGCGAAAAAGCAACTCGGGGCGGGGCGGGATGGCTTCCGAGTTTTCGCGCATCCCCTTTGCGCTTCCAACCGCCTCTTCCTTGCATCCCCAAAGACGCGCCGCCCCCTTGCCCGCTTTGTTTGTCTTCGCGCCGCTTGGGGCGGCTGCGAGCGCGCGCCGCCGGGCCGCCTTGCGCCGCGGCGTCGCTGCGATTCAAGGCGAGCGCACCTCAAAGCGGGGTTGCCGCCGCTTTCTCATTTTCTCATTTTTTCATTTGCTCATTTGGCTCAAGACTTGGGACATGAATTGGCCGATCATTTTTTCCAGCACCATGGCCGAGCTTGTTTCCTCGATTGTGTCGCCGGGCGCCAGCTTGTCGGGCGATCCGCCCTCCTCCAAGCCGATGTATTGCTCGCCCAAAATGCCGGACGTCAAAATCTGCGCCGAGACGTCTTGGCTGAAGCGGTAAGGGGCGTCGATCAGCAAGGTGACGCGCGCCCGGTAGGTTTCCGGGTCGAGGCGAATGTCCGCCACGCGCCCCACGGTGACGCCGGCCGCCCGCACGGGGGCGCGCGTCTTCAGCCCGCCGACGTCGGAAAAATACGCCTCCACGGCGTAGGCGTCCTTGGGGTCGGAGCCGGTTTCCCCGCCCGCCGCCTTCAGCGCCAAAAACGCCAAGCAGGCCAGGGCGAATAGGACGAACAGCCCCACCCACAGCTCCATGGTTTGTTGGGTTTTGGATGCCATAAGCCATGCCTTCTTTGCCTTGCCGGGCGCGGCCGGCCTTGGCGCGCCGCTTCTTCCGGTCCGGCCGCCCTTTCGGCCCCGACGGGGCCGGGCGTCAATACATGAATGCCGTCAACACAAAATCCAGGGCCAACACCGCCATCGCCGACGTCACCACCGACCGCGTCGCGGCCCGCGAAACGCCCTCGGCCGTGGGCGCGGCGCGCCAGCCGCTTACCACGGCGATCAAAGACACGGCCGCGCCGAAGACAAAGCCTTTGACCGCGCCGTAGACGACGTCGACGCGCAGCGACAGCCCGGCCTGCATTTGCGACCAAAACAGCCCCTCATCCAGCCCCAGCCAGCGCACGCCGATCAAATACACCCCGAAGATCCCCGACGCCTCGCAAATCGCGGTGAGCAAGGGCATGGAAATCACGCCCGCCCAAAAGCGCGGGGCGGCGACGCGCGCAATCGGGTCGACCGCCATGACGCTCATCGCGTCCAATTGCTTTTCGCTGCGCATCAGGCCGATTTCGCTTGTGATGGCCGTGCCCGCCGCCGCCGCGAACAGCAGGGCGCTCAGAACAGGGCCCAGCTCGCGCAGCAGCATCATCGCCGAGAGCATCCCCAAGGCGTCGGCGGCCTTGAACATCGTGAGCGTGTTGTGCAGCTGCAAGCCCAGCACGAGGCCCATGAACAAGCCCGAGGCCGCGACGATGGGGGTCGACAGCGTTCCCGCGAAGTAAATTTGGCGCAGCGTCAGCCGAAAGCGCGCGAAGGAGGTTTTCGAGCGCGTCAGCATCGCCGCCAAAAACAGGGCGGCGAAACCCAAGGAGGCGACGAAGCCCAAGGCGATGCGCCCGATTTTGCGAACGAAGCTCACGGGCGCCCCTCTTTGATGTTTGCGCTCGGAGCGTCGGGCCGCGCCTGCGGCCCGACGTTTTGCGCCGCGCCGAGCGATTGCGTCGAATCCGGTTGGGGGCCCGCCTGGGCCGTTTGGGAACGTCTTCGGGTTTCCGGCGCCCGCGTCGCCGACTTGGTTTCCGCCTCGGTTTCCGCCTCGGTTTCCGCCTCGGTTTCCGCCTCGGTTTCCGCCTCGGTTTCC
>CAJPTP010000199.1 GCA_905373555.1 uncultured Francisella sp.
CGCGCCCGCTCCCGCGCCCGGCCCGGCGGCGCGGCAAGGGGCCGCCGCGCGCTTGAGCTGCGCGGGGTCGTAATCCTTGCTGAGGTAAAACGGCATGTCCTGCATCTTGGAGTTGATGCACACAAAGCGGAAGAGATTGGGGGCGTCCGGCAGCAGATAGCCCGTGAGACGCTCGTTGCCCCTTTGGGTGATCCCCGTGATCTTGGTCAGCGGCTCGCCCTCGCCGACGTCGTACTCGGTGACTTGAATCAGGTCGCGATAAAACGGGGCCACGCCGTCGCGCCGCTCAACGGTGAAGCGCTCGCGGTCGTTGCTTTCGGCCTTGGGGAAAGGGGAGCACTCCACGGTGTAGGAATCGGGCTTGAGGTTGTCGATCCGGCGCACCATCAAATAGCGCGAGCGCGCGGATTTGACGGGCAGATAGACCTTGCTCAAGGGATTGCCGAACGACTTGTCGCGCTCGGCGACCAGCTTGCCCTCCTCGACCAGCCGCTCCAAAGCCCGCTCGAGATTGACCGCCTCATAGCCCAAAGGCGAGAGCGCCAAGCCCGTTTCGCCCAAGCGCAGCTCGGCCTCGGCGCCGAAGCGCGCGAGCAGCGCGCGCATCGAGATCGGCCCCGCGGCTTTGATTTCGGCCAACACCTTGGACGCAACGGTCGACGCGGCGGGGGCGCGCTTGCGCGCGGGCTTGGGCGCGCCCATGGCCTCGACCCCGACGGCGCCCAAGCCCTCGGCCTTGAACGACAAAAACAGCGCATCGGCCGACAGGGAGAAATACTCCTCGCGCAGGGCGCACCAGTGCGTGGTCGCCTCGACGTCGCCGCAGTCGATCAGCGCCTCGAAGGCGTCGTCAAAGGCGGCCGGGCTATGCCGCTGCGAAACAAAATCGTCTTTCAGGTCGTGGATGGGCATTCCGGCCGACCCCGCGTCCATCAAAGACTCGACCAAGGCGGTGCGGTCGATCTCGGAAGACAGCAAAGCGTCGAGCTCGGAAAGCAGCGCCCGGCGGCCGCTAAGCTGCCTTTCCAGCTTGTCCAGCCGCCCGGCGCGCGCGGTCTTGGCGCGCGGCGGCGCCTCCTCCTCATCCGCATGCGGCGCCAAGTCGCCCTCGCGGCTCAACGACGAGCCGCAGCTGCGCCGCCGCCGGCGCAAGCCTTTGCCGTCCGCGTCGCGCGCCTCGGGCGCCGCGCCCTCGGCGGGCGCCATCTCGCCGTTAGGGCCGTAGACGGTGAACTTCGCCCCCTCTTTGTACAGCTGCCCCTCGCGCACCATGCGCCGCAGCCGGTCGCGCAGATGGCCGCGGCGCGACACATCCAAGGCAAAAAGCGACATGATGCGGCCGATGGGCAGCCCCGCCTTATGCTGCGCCAAGAGCTCGCGCAGCCACAGGCGGCTGGGGATGGGGTCCGAGCCGTATTTCGCGACCTCCTCCTCCAGCCAGGGGTCTTTCAGGCGCCGCTCTTCGGGCGACATCCGCATGATGGGGGTTTGATTGGCGTCCATTTCGAATCCGATCTTTTCCGCCCGCCTCGGCCAAGGGGCCGCGGGGCGCGACGGCGCAATTATATAACGCAGTCCGGGGCTCGCCTTGGCCAAGGCGATCCGGCGACGCGGCGGGCGCCGAACCGGCCATTGATCTTGCTTAGGCGCCTCGGCGGCGCGGCGCTCAATCCGGGAAAAACAGCTCGATCGCGTCGTTCAGGAAATCGTAGCCCTTTTCGGTCGCGCCCACGCGCGCGCCGTCGTCGAACAGCAGGCCCAGCGCCTCGCCTAGGCGAACGGGCCGCGCGATCGACGAGAAAGACATGCCCGTGCGGCTCTCGAAGTCGCTTTTGAGAAAACCGTCCTTCAGGCGCAAGGCGTTCATCATGTATTCGCCCGCCATGTCCCGACCCGCGATCGGGCGCGCCCCGCGCAGCGCCGCGACGGCCTCGGGCGCGCCCGTCTTGGCGGCCTCGACCGCCCGCGCCCACTCGCGCGGCCCCTTGGGCCGAACCGTGCGCTCGATCCCCGAGGCGGAGGAGATCTTGCCGTGCGCCCCGGGCCCGATCCCGATGTAGTCGCCGAAAGACCAATAATTGAGGTTATGCCGGCAGCGATCGGAAGGCGAGCGGGCGTAGGCGGAGATTTCGTAGCGCCCGTAGCCCGAATCCGCCAAAACGTCGCGCAGCGCCGACTCGGCGTCGGCGATCGCGTCCGGGGGCGGCATGCCTTGGGGCGGGTTGAGGCCGAAGGCGGTGTTGGGCTCCAACGTCAATTGGTAGAACGACAAATGCCCCAAACCCAGCGACGCGGCGATCCGGGCGTCTTTGAGGGCCATCTCCATCGTTTGGCCGGGCAAGCCGTACATCAAATCGACGTTGACGCGCCCAAACCAAAGCAAAGCCTCGTCGATGGCCCGGCGCGCCCGAAGCGAATCGTGGATGCGGCCCAAGGCCCGCAGCGACGCGTCGTCGAAAGACTGGACGCCCAAGGAAATGCGGTTGACGCCCGCTTGGGCGAACGCGGCGAAGCGCGATTCGTCCAGCGCCCCCGGGTTGGCCTCCAAGGTGAATTCGGCGCCGCTGTCCCAGCGCAGCAAGGCGCGAAAGCCGGACAGCAGCTTGTCGACGGTCGCGCCCGACATGAGCCCGGGCGTGCCGCCGCCGAAAAAGCCCGCGCAGACCCGGCGGCCCCACACAAACGGCAGCTCAACGGCCAAGTCATCCAACAGCGCGGCCGCGTACGCCCCCTCGTCAAGGTCGCCGCGCATTTCGCGGGAGTTGAAATCGCAATAGGGGCACTTGCGCGCGCACCACGGAAAGTGGGCGTACAGCGTCAGCGGAGGCAAGGCGCGCAGGCGCCCCGGGCCGTAAAAGAGCACGGCGGCCGAACCGGGCGGGGCCGAGCCGTCTTCAAAGGAGAGAGTCATAGGCAAATCGGGCGCCGGCGCGATCCGGCGCCGGCGCAATGCGCAACGCGGGGCAAAGGAAAAAAATTGCCGCGCCCTGTCGGCGCTCGGCGCCGGGAG
>CAJPTP010000200.1 GCA_905373555.1 uncultured Francisella sp.
CATTTGGGGAGAAAGGGGAAAAAAAGAGAGGCGGCGCCGTTTTTTGTGCATGCGCGAAAAAAAAACCGGGCCGGGAAGGCGGGCGCCCCCCAAACGTCCAAAGGGTCGGGCATATAATGAAAATCGACCGTTCGGCGCCAAGATGGGACGCAACTCATTGCGCGCGCGGGCTGTCGCGCATGGAGAGAAACATGGGGCCCATTGTTTTGGACGAAGCCACCAAAAAAGGCAAGGCGGACTTGGACGCCGCTTGCGCGTATTTGACGCCGGATGAACGAAAGCTGGTCAATAAGGCGTTTGAGGTGGCTTGCATCGCCCACGATGGGGTGTTTCGCCGATCGGGCGAGCCTTATGTCACGCACCCTGTGTGGGTGGCGACTTTGGTGGCTTCGTGGCGGATGGACGTGAGCACGATCTGCGCGGCGCTGCTGCACGACGTGCTGGAGGACACCACCATCCCGCGCTCGGAGTTGGCGCAGCAGTTTGGCGAGGAAATCGTTTTCATCGTCGACGGCTGCTCCAAGATCACGCGGCTCAACAAGGGCTTCGACCAAAAGGAAGGCGGCGCGGGAGGTTTTGGCCCGGAGGGGGAAAGAAGGCGGCGCGGCGCCCAAGCGGGCGGCGAAACGCAGACGGCTTCGAATGGCGGTCAAGCCGGGCGGGTCGAGGAAACTCGCCGGGTCAAGGACAAGCCGATCTTGGGGATGGATGTGGGGCCGGGGCGCCAAAACGCCGACATTTCCAACTCTTTGTCCGACCCCGACCGATCGCGGCTGTGGAGCATGGCCAAGGGCGAGGAAAACAAGGCGTCGGCGCCAAGCTCGCCTCGCGCCGGCGCCTTGAAGCCGGGCGGCTTGGCGGCCGCGGAAGCCGGATCCAAGGACAGCCCCGACGGATCCGACGGCGGGCTCGCATCCCCGCGCAAGTCGAAGGAGGCGATCGCCAAACAGCGCGAGGGGCAAGCCGCGCGCGCCGCCAAGGAGCGCGAGGCGGCCAAAGAGCGCAAGGAAAAGGAGGCCGCTTTGAAGGCGACCTTCGACAAGCTCATGTCCTTCATGATGAAGGATTACCGCGTGGTGATCGTCAAAATCGCCGACCGCATGCACAACATGAGCACCTTGGCCAGCATGCCCCCGCGCAAGCAAGTCGCCAAGTCCATGGAAACGCTGCAGATTTACGCTTCTTTGGCGGTGCGCTTCGGCATGGACAAAATCGCCGAGCAGCTGCAAAACATGGCGTTTTCGTACGTGCGGCCCTATCGCAGCAAGGTTTTGGCCGCGCGCATCGAAAAAACGAAGGAGCTTTACCGAGAAAGCATCGGCCGGTTTGAGGAGGTCGTGGGCCGGGAGCTGAAGGAAAAAGGCGTTCGGGCCAAGTTCATCGTCAAGGTCAAATCCCCCTACCGTTTCTACGACAAGATGAAGTCCAAGCATCTGACGTTCGAGGAGATCAAAAACTTCATTTCCGTGGTGATCGTCTTGGACAACGTCGACGATTGCTTTGTGGCCTTGGGCGCCACGCACAAGCACTTCCAGCCCAAGTTCAAAGAGGTCAAGGATTACATCAACTCGCCTTTGAGCACGGGCTACCAAAGCCTGCACACCACGGTGTCTTTGCCGGGCGGCCGCGAGGTGCGGGTGTATATCCGCACGCGCGAAATGAACGCCCGGGCGGAGATGGGGATTTTGGGCTTGGATGTGTACGAGACCTCCAAGACCCATCCCGAGGATATCCCCGAGACCGTTCGCTCTTTTTTCGAGACCATCGTGCGGCTCAAGGAGGAGGCCAACGACCCCGACGAGTTTTACAACATGGCGCTCAACAGCATGGACTCCCGCCAAATCGTCGTGTACACGCCCGAGCGGGATTTCAAGATGCTGCCCGTTAACTCCACCCCCGTGGATTTCGCCTACGCCGTGAACACGGCTTTGGGCAACAGTTGCATCGGGGCTTTGGTTAATGGCCTGCGCGTGCCTTTGGACTTGCGTTTGCAGCACGGCGACGTGGTGAAGATCGTCTCCGCCCCGGGCGCCAAGCCCAACCCCAATTGGCTGGATTCTGTCGCGACCAACGTCGCCCGCAGCCAGATCAACCGCCACCTGCGCGAGCAAAGCCGCAACGAGGCGGTGGGAATGGGGTGGCGCTACCTGCACTCCTACTTGGACATCTTGGAAAAAGGCGTGCCCGAAAGCGAGCTGGTCGAGGCGTATTGCAAGGCGGCCCGGCCCAAAATCAAAAACTTCGAGGATATCCTCTACGGCATCGGGATTCGCAAGATCTCGGCTCTGTCGATCGCGACCGACATTCACCAGTTGGTGGGCAAGCGCTTCGGCTTGAGCCTCAGAAACAGCGTTTTCGAGGTCAATAGCCGCAACGTCGCTCGGCTGCGCTTCGACCAAAGCCATCGGCCCATTCCCGAAGACCCGATCAAGGTGGTGTTCGACGATCCCGACTTTCCCGGGCCCGCGACGATTTACCGTGCCGATTCGCCCGTTCTGCCGTCGAAAAAAACGCCCGTGGTCGACGCGAAGTGGGGGCAGTTTTCGCGCAGCCGCATGTTCAAAACGGACGTGTGCATCGTGGCCAAAGACAGCCGAGGCATGCTCAAGCGCATGGTCGACGCCGTGACAAAAAACGGCGTGAACATCATTTCCTGCAATTCGCGGGATTTGGGATGCGCCGACAAGTCTCAGGAGGTGCTGTTTTGCCTTGAGGTGCGCAGCGAGCGGCATTGGAGCGAGGTGGAGGCCGACATCAAAAGCGTTTCGGAGGTCATCGACGTTCGGCGCCTTTGACGGGCTTGGGGCGAGGGGCGCATTTGCGCTCGCCCCTCGCTTGGGCCGCCCTTGTTTCTTCTTTCCCCTTCTTCCTTGAGTTGGATCGATCCCTTGATTCGGATCCGGCTCGCGCTTTCGACCGGCCCGCCCGGCTCTTTTGTCCTCCGCCTTGGTCTCCCGCCCCCTTTGGTCTCTCCTTGGCCTCTCCTTGGTCTTTTTCTGTTTTTTTC
>CAJPTP010000201.1 GCA_905373555.1 uncultured Francisella sp.
GTAGATGGCCGCCCAGCCTTCGGCTCGAGAATGATGGAAGCTGAACGCCAGGACGCCTTCGTCCTTCAGCGCGCGGCAGGCTTCAGTGAACACGGCGGTCAGCCTGTGGGCGAACACGCGCGGATCTTTGCGCTGAACCTCGCCCGGGTCGGACGAGTCCGCGCGAGCCATCCACGGATAGCGATTGCGAAGAGCGGGCGAAAGCCAGGCAAAGAAAAAATCGCTCAACTCCGAGTAATGAACGAAATCGAAGTAAGGCGGGTCGGTCACAACCGCGTCCACCGATCCTGTGGGAATCGGCAGAGCGGAGCTGTCGCCGTTGAGAATCATCAGGCCGTGGTCGGCCGTCGCCAGCTCGACCCACGTCTCGACGCGACGCGCGCGAATCGGGCGACTCGCCACGATTTTGCGCGCCTTTGCGCGACCGCCGCCCCAACTGCCGTCTTGGCTGCGCTCGACGGCGATCTCAAAGGGTTCCTCGAGGTAGCGCTTGGCGCGCAGCAAACGCGATTCAAACAGCGCGCTGAACGTGCCGCTGCCCTTGTCTGCGCCCCACACTGAGTTTTCCAAAGGGGCCCGCTCAGGCTTCAAAATGTGGTTCGAGAACAGAGGCCGAACAGCCCCGGTGCCCTCTCCTTTGAAGCTGCAAAACAGATTGTTGAACTCCAAGACGCCGGAAAACAGGCACAGCATCTGTTCCTGCGCGATCCGGTCGTCGATGTCGAGGATGGCGCGCAGCAGCAGCCCCAGACACAGCAGTTGGCGCGCGTTAAAGAAGTCGCGCCAGCGCGTGTAGTTGTAGCCTCGCGCTTGGTCGGTGTTGCGCCCCGGACGAACCGGGATGTCCGGCAGCGGCAAGGTTTCTCTCGCAAGGCGGCTTCGGGCTTCCTCATAAAGCGCCCGGTCCTCGTCGCGCGCCGGCAGATAGACCTTGGCGCCATTGGCGCGCAGCGCCATCACCGCGTACATGCGATGCGCGGGCGCCGCGCCGTCCTTGGGCAGCAAGTCCTTGATTCGGCGTCGCCGGCCGTCTTGGGCTGTGACGCACTGACCGGATGCCGGACCTTTTTGAGGGTTGAAGCGGTGAGCGCAGCGCGGGCAGCGCGCGTCGGTCGAGTCATAGCGGTCCTCAAACACGTCCCAACAGCTTGGGCATACGATCCGGGCGAGCGGCTTCTTCTTCGGGTTGGCGTCTTGAGCGAACACATAGCGCGACAGCAGCGGGATCACCTCGCCATCCGGCGTTGTGACCGTTTTGACCCAAAAGCAGTACAGAACCGGGATCATTTCGCCGGTCTGTGGATCACGGGTTTGGTAGTAACGCCGAATCTCAGGCGCCACGTCGCGCTCGAGTTGTTTGAAGGCGGCGCGGAGCTTTTCCTCGGACGCGGGCGTGAACGCCTGGCGCGCAAGAAATGCGCTCACCGGGTTAATGTCGCAGCCGATGGCCTTGGCCCCCAGCTTGACGGCCTCGCCAAGCGTCGTGCCGCTGCCCATGAAGGGGTCGAGCACCACTTTGCCCGCCAGATCATGCGTTTCATAGAACTGCGCCCGGACGTCCGTTCCGGGCGGGCTCAAAGCCCCCAAAACGACGCCGCGGAACACCGATCCCAGTCGGGTGGCCCACCACTTGTGGATGTGATAGATCGGCCGATTGATCTCCTTGCGCCAGCTCTCCCGCTCGGCGATCCGGCTCATCTCGACAAAAGGGAAATCGTGCTCCAGCGCAGTCGCAGCGACCGCGGGCACGGGCGAGGGTTCGTCCTTGTCGGCTCCAGCGTTCATTTTTCGTCCGCCAAATCATTCTCGTCGATCTGCGCCGAGGCTCCTGTCATCAAAATCGCCTCGGCGCGCAAGGACATCAACGACAAGGTGTGTGTGGGGGGGGGGAAGGCTGCTTGCAACCGTTGCCTCAGTCTCGGCGGCAGAACAGATCGTCGAAGGGATTCGAATATGAAGAAGCGCTCTGCGTCCTCCCGCGTCGCGTCGGAAATGAGAGAACCTCCGCCATGACTGCCGATAACGCATTCAAGCTCATTGGATTCCAATGTTTTTGGGCTCCGCTGCGATCGAAGATCAGACGATTGGTTTCCGTCGGACTCATTGCGAAAGCTCCAAGGAACAGCTCTATTTCATTATCGGTGTTGAGCGCGAACGCCCGGTAGTTCTCGGCAGAGTCTTGGGCCAAGACAAAAAGCGCTCCCGCGTAGTCCGCGCGAAGGTAAGGAAAATCACGACCGAAGTTTTTTATCCGGTACTCATCTTTTGCCCCTTTCCCGAGATAAACAAAACGGCTGTTGGTTTCCCTGCCGTCCATCCATCGGATCTTGACGCGCCTTTCCTTGTTTTGTCCTTTAACTCCGGGTTGATCGAACAATATGGAATAGGACGATTGAGGGATACGAATTCCGGCCAAGCGCGAGCCGTTTTCGCCGGTTTCATCGGCGCGCAAAAACTTGCAAAAGACCCTCAATCCGCGGAGGGCGGACAGTACGGCCTGATCGGCGAAATCTTCCATTTTGAGACTCCCCAGTCGGTTTTTCTTAATTGGATCCAACCGAATCCAAGCGTTTCAACTCGTTGAACAGCAGCGTCGCGACAGAGCCAATCAGCGGCGCGAGCGCCGAATTGCCGAACGGCTTGTATGGCCCTCCCGCGCTCTCAAAACCCAGGCGCATTCCGCCGATCCCCGCAAACAGATCGATAAATCTGAAGTTGGCCTCTTGCCGGGGAGGCGCCGACTGGTTTCGTCCGAGCATTTGCATGATCGCCCCCGCAACGCAATCTTGGGCGGATTGCCCGGTCACGCTCAAATACTCAAAAAGCGCCTAGTACAGCGAATCTTCCAATCGGATGTGAATCTGTTTCGACATCGCCGCTCCCGTATCAGGAAGAATGACGCGCCAACGCATTCCCGGGAAACAGGAAATCAAGAAGCGCCGCGCAGCCGAAGCGGCGCAGCCGCGTTGGCGGGTCGGGATCTTCATTTC
>CAJPTP010000202.1 GCA_905373555.1 uncultured Francisella sp.
GAGTGGGGGGCTGTGGGGCAGAGTTGGGCTTCATGGCAAGCCTCCGCTAAGCCGCCCGGTTCGCTTGGCCGGGCGGCGCCGGCGCGCGGCCAAATGCGCGCGGGCAAAGCGCAACGACGGAAAACAGGCAACGGCAAAACGCGAGCGAAAAAGAACAGGGCAAGGCAAAACAGGGCAAAACAGGGCAAAACAACGCAGGGCGCGGCGGATCAAAGATCCGTCGCCCGGCGCTTAGGCTTCGTTTTCTTCCTTGTGGTCGACGGATCGCACGACCAGACAGTCCACTTTGTGGTTTTGGCTTAGATTGGTGCCCGCGAACAAGTCTCTGTTTCTGGAGCGTTTGAAGATCACTTTGTAAAAATCGCTGTTGTCGATCTCGGGCACAAACGAAACGTTGTAATCGTTTTTGGTCACGAGGGCGCCTTGGGATCTGAGCCAGCCGAACAGCATGCTTTCGTTCAAGGCCAAGACGCCCGAATCGGCCTCCAGCCTGCCCGCAACGTGGCCGACCTTGTCGGGCAATCGCAAAATGTAGCCTTCGGCGCCGACGGTCTTTCCTTCCGCCTTTTTGGGCGCGGGTTCCTTGACGGTCAAAATGTTGTCTTGGTTGGCGTCGATGTAGCGGTGCAGCCACTCGCCCGCGGAGATCCTTCGCCGGTCGCTTTCGTCGGTTCCCTCCCGCGCCTGCGTCGCCAGATCGACCAAATACGCGCGGAATTTTTTGTGGTCGTAGTCCACCAGTTTCAAGATTTTGGCGATGGCCAAGCCCACGTACAGCCTGGAGCACATGTACGGCCAAAACCTGTAGTTGGAGTTGAGCCCGCAGTCTTCTTGGAATCTGTCCTGCTCTTGGGCGATCAGCTGTTTGATCTCATCGAGGCGTCTCATGACAAACGAGACATACGCATGCCCGGCGTGGCCGTAGTTTTCCGGGATGCCGCGCAAAAGCGCCTCGTCTGCTTTGATTTCCTTTGCCGGGCGCGTTTTGTTGAAGTCGGCGGCTTGGATTTCCAGAAGCCTGCTCATCTGCGCCGCGTTGTCGTTCTTTTTTGACATCAAGGCGCGCACGATGCTGTCGTTGGCGCAGGCGACGGGCAGGCATGACCATTGCGCCTCGGATGAGTCGCCCCTGCCCCGGCCTTGGGTCAGAAAGCTCGTGAAATCGGACGCCTCTTGGGTCGTCAATCCCGTCATTTCGTCGAAGGCGGCGACGAGATTGGACAGCAGGCCGAGTTTTCGGCCGTGCGCCTCGATGTTGTCGCGCCCGTAAAACATCAGTTTGGCGGGGTCGCCGTACACGCTGCAGGCCATCATCAAGGCCGTGGTTTTGCCCACGCCCTTGCCGCCCGTGACAAAGAGCAGCGCCGCCTTTTCCAAATGCCCCAAAGCCATCAAGGGCGAGGCGAAGGCGCTCGCGACCACGGCCTGCGCCCACAGCATGTCGTCGCGGTTGTAAACATTGGCGATCCTCTTCCACTCATCCAAGCTGCCCGCGGGCTCGGTGCGCTCGCAGTAGGATTTGAGCTCCCCGAACACGGGCACCGCGACGCCGGCGCCGCCGCGCCTGTCGTAAGACCGGTGGCCCAGCGCAAACTCGGTTTTTTTGCCGTTCCAGCCCAAATGCTCGGGGATCTGGGTTTGGGGCAGGTCGTCGCACAGGGTTTTGAGCAGCTCGACCATGAGCTCGCCCATTTCCTCGCGCTCCTTGGCGTTGAGCACCAGCCCCATGTCGCCCAAGGACGCGCCGAGGTTGGGGCCCAGCAGCGCGGAGCCCGGGATCAGCGCGTCTTCGTGGCCGTCTTTGTGAAAAATCCGGAAGATGTACGAGACGCGGGGCTCCCCATCCTTGGAGCGGTCGCGCACGCGCATGACGGGCCGGACGGGCACTTTGCAGATCAGCCGGTGGATGTCGGCGCCGTTGGATTTTTCGACGCGAAAGCATCCCTTTGCGTTGACGGCAAAGTTTTCGGTTTCAATCACCCCGATTTCTTCCGCCTCTTGGGCGGGCTCGGCGCCGGCGCCCAAGGCATTCCAGCCCGGCAATTCTTTGGGATTTCCTTGAGGGGGAAGAGAGGGCATGGGGAATCTCCGCAAAGCCGCGCGGGCCCAAGGGCCGAAGGCCCGCTTCGAGTCGGGGCGATGTTAGGGATTGGTTCAATGAGAATTTAAAACGGGAGGCGAAAAAAGGAAAGGAAAAAACGCGCGCCGCCCCAAGCGATGCGCCGCCCATCTCCGCTCTCGCCGAGACTCGGCCCGGGCGGGCGCCGGGCGCCCTTCTTTCTGATTTTTGGGAAAAAAGGGCGCGCTCAATAGAACCGGCCGTACTTGGATTTGCGCCGCCCGTTTTTCTTCTTGCCCGGCCCCCGGCGCTCGGGGTTCGACCCCGTCCGAGGCTTGGCCGGATTCGAGGGGGCGGGGGCCTTCGGCGCCGCCGTCGTTTTGCCCTCGCGGCGTTGCCGCGTTTTGCCCGAAGAACCGGTTTTGTCTTGCTTGGGCTCGGCGCCGAGCCCGTTCGTCTCGCCGTTTCCCGCCGCCTCGCCCTCGGGGGCCGCGCCCCCGGCCGCCGCGCCCGAAGCGTCGGCGCCTGACTTGTCTTCGTCTTCGGACGGCTTTTCGCGGGCGTCGGGGCCGGTCTTGGGGGCGGGCCGTTCGTTTTGGGCCGAGGTTTCGGTCTCGGGCGCGCCTTCGGCTGAGGTTTCGGCGTCGCCCGCGTCTTTGCCCAAGCCCGCGTTCGCGCCGGGTTTCGCTTCGCCGTCGGAGTCGGCGGTTGCCGCCGCTGCCGCGGTTGCCGTTGCGGTCGCCTGCGATTCGCCGCTTAAGGCGGGCGCATCGGACCGAGACGGGGCGTCCGCGCTCTCTGCGTCCCGCTGCTTGGAGGGGGCGGCGTTTTCCGCGTCGCCCGGGTCGCCGTCGGCTTTGCCTTTGCCCGTGTCCTTTTCTTTGTCCTTTTCTTTGTCCTTTTCTTTGTCCTTTTCTTTGTCCTT
>CAJPTP010000203.1 GCA_905373555.1 uncultured Francisella sp.
GAGGAGGGCCAATGCGCAACAAACTGGTGGACTCATGAGCAATTCGGCCACAACCAGGAGGGCAATTCGGTTCTGACCGGATTGATGGATGGAATAAAAAACACATTCAGCAACCCGAAGCCCCCAAGGCTCATTCGAAATTTGATGGCGATCGCGAATTGCAAAGAAGGAGATGTTGTCCTTGATTTCTTTCTCGGCTCCGGAACGACATTCCATGCGGCTTTCGAATATGGGAAAAATCTGAAATTGATTGGCATTCAGATCCCGGAGCCGCTTGACGGAGCCAAGAAGGAGCGCAAGCCGGCCGTCGACTTTCTGTCGAAAAACAATCTGCCTTTGACCATCGCGGAAATCTCAAAGGAGAGAATCAGACGGGCCGGAAAAGCGGCGCGCCAAGCGACCGGCCGGGCGGTCGACGTTGGCTTTCGGGTTCTTAAAATCGATTCGTCGAATTTGGCGGATGTTTTCTATCGCCCGGGCGAAATCGAACAAGTCCGGCTGGATTCAATGATCGACAACATCAAGTCGGACCGAACGCCGGAAGACCTGTTGTTTCAGGTGTTGCTGGATTGGGGCGTCGATCTCTCGCTGCCGATTGCCAAAGAAACGATTCTGGGCAAGGAGGTGTTCTTTGTCGACGTCGACGCGCTGGCCGCCTGCTTTGACGCGCGCGGCGGCGTCGACGAAGCCTTCGTCAAAGAATTGGCCAAACGCCGGCCGCTGCGCGCAGTGTTTCGCGATGCGGGGTTCAAGGACAGCGCCGTCAAAATCAATGTTGAGCAGATCTTCAGGATGACGTCGCCCGTCACCGAAGTGAAATGCATTTAGCGCAAGGCATCCAAAAAGGCAGCCAAGGCGTCGGGTGCGCGCACTGCCGGCGCGGCGCTTTTCCGGTGCGGCGAACAGACCGAATTTGCGTCCGAAGATGGAATAAAGGGCGGCCGGGCTTTCGGTTGAGGAACGCCGAGACGGACGCCAACCGCGCATCAATTCATTCGGCGGTCAAGTTGGATCCGATCTGCGCGCTTGCAAAAGAAGCCGGGATGAAACAATGAGCGCCTTCTGTTGTCTCGCTTGCTTGGGGGCGGTTGCCGCGGGGCCTGCGGTCGCCAAAATTTCGCAGGCCATCCGGCTGCGCCGACACGCATGGACTCGTGCGCCTCGCCGCCGGACGCTCGTCCCGGCTCTCATTGCCGCCTCTTGCGCCGGCGCCGCGCCAATCAATCCGTGATCGTTTGCGCCGGCGCATCCGGCGCTTTTGCTTGGCTTGGGGGAGTCGGCCCTAAAAATCGCTCAAATTTGGCAAGACGTCACGGCGACGCCCACCGGCTTTCATTGGATCTTTCATATGAGAAAGCATGCAAGAAGCGCCGACGTCAAAAAACACGATAACATCTTGACGCTAATGCCATCTCTGGCTGTCATGCTGCGCAAGCTCGAGGAAGAACAATCCGGATCTCCAAGGCAGATTGAGAGCTTTTCTTTCGATTCTTCAACATTGGCGAAAACAACTCCGACAGAGACGGCGTCAACGCTTCTTCAATGCGCTCCCTTTCATATTTATTGTCTTTCGGCAAATTGTCGATCGCCCCGGGCATTCCATTCCCCGCTTGATCCATTTGTTTGTCCAACGGAAAAAGTTTCCTTTTGTTAAGAAGCGCAGTCTGTCAAATGAGCGGTTGGCGGAACGCATAAGGTGGGCGCCGTTGCGGCCCGACTCTCTTTAAAGATGCTTGGATAAGATTCTTTAAGGCTCGGACTGTACAATGGCGGCGCGCAGACGCCGTCGATCGGTTTCGTTTGGGGCGGCCGCCGCGATTTTCAGACTTTGTTTTATCACGTTGTTTTAAATTATTGACGCAAGGAGCGACTGTTCATGGCGCTTGCCATTCTTGCCGCAGTGGTTGGCTTGGTTGTCTTGGTGTGGGCCGCCGACAAATTCGTGGACGGAGCGGCCGCAGCGGCCCGCCATTTCGGCATGCCGTCTTTGTTGGTGGGCATTGTGATCGTGGGCTTCGGCACCTCCGCGCCGGAAATGGTGGTTTCGGCTCTCTCGGCCGCGCAGGGGGCCTCGGGCTTGGCCTTGGGCAATGCCTACGGCTCGAACATCGCCAACATCGGCTTGATTTTGGGCGTGACGGCCTTGATCAGCCCCGTCATGGTGCAAGCTCGGGCGCTGAAGGTCGAGCTGCCGCTTTTGGCGCTGGCGACGGCTTTGGCGGCTTGGCAAATATGGGATGGGCGCATTTCGCGCGCCGACGCGCTGACGATGTTGGCCGTGTTCGCGGCCATGATGGGCTTGACGGTTTGGCGGGGCATGCGCTCCAAAGAAGCCGAAGCGGCCGAAGGGGCCGACGGGCCAATCATGCCTTTGGGCCGGGCGGTCTTTTGGATCGTCGCGGGCTTGGTTTTTCTGATCCTAAGCTCCCGAGCCTTGGTTTGGGGCGCCGTGGAGATCGCGCGGGATCTGGGCGTGAGCGATTTGATCATTGGCCTGACCATCGTCGCGGTCGGCACATCCCTGCCCGAGCTGGCTTCGTCGATCGCGGCGGCGAAAAAGGGCGAGGACGACATCGCGTTTGGCAACATCATCGGCTCGAATTTGTTCAACACGCTGATGGTGGTGGGGCTCGCCGGCGCCATCAGCCCTTTGGAGGTGGAAAGCGCGGCGATTTCGCGCGATTTGCCCGTGATGGCGGCTTTGACGCTGTCGCTGTTCGTTTTCGGCTACGCCTTCAAAAAAGAGGGGCGGCGCGCCCAAGGGCGAATCAACAGGATCGAAGGCGGGATCCTGCTGGCTGTCTATGCGGCTTACACGTCTTGGTTGGTTTGGTCCGCGGCGGCGAGCCAAGCCTAGGGCGGAATGCGGCCTGAAGGGCGGCGCCGAATGAACGCGGCGCCGCTTTTTTTGTCCGGTCGCTCTGCGTGTTCGGTCGTTTTCCGGGTTTTCCGCTTTC
>CAJPTP010000204.1 GCA_905373555.1 uncultured Francisella sp.
CCTTCCCGCCCAAGCCGCGCCCCTTCCCGATGCGGCGCCCGACCCGTCTTTGGTGGGCAAAGAACGGATCGAAGCGGCCCCGGAGCCCAAGAGCGAAGCCCCCGCCCCGGCGGCGCCGAGCTTTTCGGCGGGCCAAGCGGCGGGCCCGAAGGGCCAAGACGACGCCAAGACCCGCGAGGCCGCGCGCCGGTTCTTCGGCAAGGAGCTTGACGAGCTCAACGATTCCCAAAAGGCGACGGCCATGCTGCTGGCCGACAAAGCGCTGACCGAAAACCTGATCAACCGCGCCGTGGTCGACGGGCGCTGGGATTGGCTGGCGTTTTTGGTGCCGCTGTACGACAAGATCGACGGGCGCGACGAGATCTTGGTTTGGTACGCGGGCGGCGCTTTGGACCGCAACCAAGGCCGGCACAAGAGAGCGATCGAAAAATACCGCAAGATCATCGCCAAAGACCCGTCGCTGTCCTACGTGCGGTTGGACTTGGCCGCGATGCTGTACGAGGACAAGCAGTACGCCGCCGCCAAAGACCAGTTTCGCAAGGTCGACGCGGACGACGTGACCGACTCGGCCCACGAGATCGCCCGAGCCTACATTGAGCAGATCAACCGGCAGGAAACCGCCGACGTTTCGCTGGGGCTCAATTACGAGCGCAACGACAACATCAACAACGCCTCCGACACAAAAATCGTGATCGGGCCCAACGGCTCGCATTGGGAAAAGGACGATGATTCCCTGCCCAAGTCCGCCAACGGCGCGCGCTACAATTTTGGCGTGTCCCGCGACGCGAACGTCGCGGGCAATCACTATTTAACCCTCGGCGCGAGCGTTTACGGCGTGGCGTGGTGGGACAAGCCGGATTTTTCCGAGTACACCTTGCGCGGCGAGATGGGCTGGCGGCTCAAATCCGCGAAATCGTGGGCGAGCGTCGTGCCGTACGCCTCGTTCACCGACTACGGCGGGGCGCCGTACAGCGGCTCCTTGGGCGTGTCCGCCGAGGCGGGCGTGTGGCTCAATCCCAAGTGGCAGGTCGGCTTGGCGCTCGACGCGAGCCGCACGCGCTACACCTCGTACGAACGCTTCAACGGCTGGGGCGTTTCGGCCGACGCGTTCGCGGCGTATTTCCCCGCTTCCTCGACCATGCTCTCCGCCTCGCTCTCGGCCTCGCGCGACAAGGCCAAGGACGACGCCGAAACCAACGCGCGCGCGGGCGGGTCGCTGACTTGGGCCCAGGAATGGCCTTGGGGCCTCTCCACGCGCCTGACGGGCCGCTACAGCCACAAAGAGCACAAGGATCCCGCGTTTTTCTTCAACGTCGTGCGCAAGGACGACGACTACGGCGCGACGCTGACCGTGTGGCACCGCTCGCTGTCGCTGTGGGGGATCACGCCCAAGCTGAATTTCGCGCGCGTCAAGACAACCAGCACCATACCGGAGCTGTACAACCGCGACTCCAACCGCGTGTTCGTGAGCTTCGGCAAAACATTTTAGCCGCCGGGTTTGAGGGCCGCCGAGCTCGCGGGGGCGCTTTGCGTCCGCCCCGGGCGCGCGGCGAGCGGCGGGAGCGGACAGATGAGGCCTTTGGAAGCCGTGGTCGATTTGGGCAGAATCGAGCGCAATTACCGGCGCTTGCGCGCGCTGCACGGAGGCCGGCTGTTGGCCGTGGTCAAAGCCGACGCGTTCGGCCACGGGGCGGTCGAGACGGCGCGTTTTTTGGCGGGCAAGGCGGATGGCTTCGCCGTGGCGTTTTTGGAGGAGGCCGAGCAGTTGCGCGCGGCGGGCGTCTCCGAACCCATTTTGGCGCTGGAGGGCCCTTTGGAGGCGCGGGAGCTCGACGCTTTCGCGGATCTTGGGCTGTGGCCCGCGATTCACAGCCCGCAGCAGCTGGACGCCTTTTTGGCCGGCCCCGCGGGCTATGCGCCGAAGGTGTGGCTGACGCTCGACACGGGCATGCGCCGGGCTGGCTTTTTGCCCGACGCCTTTCGGGACGCCTATGAGCGGCTCGCGGCGAGCGGCAAAGCCGACGGCGTGGTCGCCATGACCCACCTTAGCAAAGCCGACGAGGACGACCCAAGCTTCACCGAAAAGCAAATCGCCGTTTTCGACGCCGCGACGGCGGGCTTGAGCGTCGAGGCGTCGATCGCCAACACGGCGGGGATCATGCGCCATCCCAAGGCGCGGCGCGACTGGGGCCGCGCGGGCATCGGCTTGTACGGGCTCGCGCCCGATTCGCGCGACTGCGCCGAGCTGGAGCCCGCGATGACCGCGCGCAGCCAAGTCGTGGCGGTCAAGGACGTCAAAAAAGGCGAGGCCGTGAGCTACGGCGGAATCTACATCGCCCCTTGCGACATGCGCTTGGGCATGGTCGCCTGCGGCTACGCCGACGGCTACCCGCGGCGCAACTCCAACGGCGCCCCCGTTTTTGTCGACGGCGCGCCGTCTCGCGTGGCGGGCCGGGTGTGCATGGATTTGATGATGGTGGAGCTCAACCGCGACAGCCAAGGCGTGGGCAGCGTCGTGGAGCTGTGGGGCGACAACGTGTCGGTCAATGAGATTGCGCGGCGGGCCGACATGATCAATTACGAGGTGGTCACGGGCTACAAAAGAGGGCGGCGCCGCTACGTCGTGAGCGCGTCCGACCGGGCCGAGGTCTCCATCGACGCGCTGTGGGCGCGGTCGAATCGCAGGCCGGGCGGGGCGGACGGTCAATAGAGAAAAAGCCGAGATTTTCGTCTCGGCTTTTTCTCTATTGACCCGGCGGCCGCGGCCGGCGCCGCGGCGTTCAAGGCAAATTACTTCTTGAGGTCGTCCGCGGCCTTCTCGGCGGCTCCGGCGACGGCCTCGGCGCCCTCGGCGGCCAAGTCCTTGGCGCCTTCGGCGGCCTCGGCGGCGCCTTCCTTCACGGCTTCGCCCGCGGCGGCGGCCTTTTCGGCGCCCTCGGCAGCCATGTCCTTGGC
>CAJPTP010000205.1 GCA_905373555.1 uncultured Francisella sp.
CCCCCTCTTGGGCGGGCGTCGAACCTGGCCCCGGGCAGAAAGGCCGCCCCTCTTGAGTCTCAAAGGCGGAGGGAAACTTTTCGGAAGACAGGGCGATCGAATCGCCTCGAGGCGCGGCGCCGGGCGCCCCCGCGACCGGCTCCGCCTCGACGCCCGACGCCGCGGCGCCCCCGCCCCTCATCGCCCCGGCGACCTTGGCCGTTTGCGCAAGACCGGCCGCGGCGGGCGAATCGCCGAATCCGCCCCAAAGGGCGCCGAACTTTTGCCCTCGCGCCTCGGGGCCGACGGAGCAGAAGGCCGCCAACGCCCAAAAGGCTGCAAAAAATATGTTTCTCGCGGTCATTTTTTTCGCTGCCTTGGCTTTCGCCTGCTTAGCTGCCGCCTTCGTAACCGAATTGGCTCCAAGCCGCATAGGCCATGACGGCCGCGGAATTGGACAGATTCATGCATCGCACGCGCGGCATCATGGGGATGCGCAGACGCCGCGACGGATCGAACCGGGCCAAAATGTCGTCCGGCAGGCCCCGGCTTTCGGGACCGAAGACAAAAGCGTCGCCGGGCTCGAAGCGCGGCTCGTCGAAACGCGTCTCGCCCTTCGAGGTCAGGGCGAAAAACCGGCTGTCGGGCAGCGCCTCTTGCAGCCGCTCCCAATCGGGGTGCCGCTCGACGCGGGCGAATTCGCCGTAATCCAAACCGGCTCGGCGCGCCTTGGCGGAACTGAGGACAAAGCCCAAAGGCTCGACCAAGTGCAGCGTCGAGCCTTGATTGGCGCACAGGCGCATGATGTTGCCGGTGTTTTGGGGGATTTCGGGTTCGTAAAGGACGATGTGGAACACGTCGACGCGCCTTGCAAGGCCGCAGCGCGGCCGCAACGGCCGCAAAAGCCCGCTATGAAGCCCGCTATGAAAATATCCGCATGGCAAAAAAGAATCAGCCTCGGTTTCGAGGCCGGGGCGACGCCATTATACCGCCGGCGCGCCGACGCTTTGTCGCGGCGCAACACCCCCTTCCCCTCGATCGACGGCTTCGCCTCGGCGGGCGGGCCCTGCGGCTCATGCGCCTTTCGGCGGCGACCTCGGCTCGGGCGCGGATTCGACGCGATTCGATCGGCCGGGCCGGGCCGGGCGCCGGGCGGCCCTCGGGCGGCCGTCCGGGGGAGGCGCCTGCGCTACAATATAGAGCCGCGCCCGTGAGGGCGCCCGTAATTTTTGGCCATTGGCAAACAGGAGCGTTAGGCAGATGAAAAAATCAATCGTCGTCGTCGCGACGGTCGCCGCAGCGGCTTTGCTTTCCGGCTGCGTGGTTTCCGTGCCCCCTCAGCCCGGCACCCCCAAAACGCATGCGGGCGCCTTGCCTCCGTTTCAAATGGCGCCGAGCCACGAAAACGACGTCCAAGCGATCGCGACGCAGGCCAAGATTTTGGGCCAACAGATCCTCAACCAGCAAATCACCAAGGTGCAGGCGGCGCAGTACCTCAACAAGTTCCGCATCGCGACGGTGGGCAACAACCCCATCGACGACGTGGCGTACGCGGCCTACTTGGAAAACACGGTCAAAAGCCAGCAGGGGCGCATCACGTCCGAAAAATCCAAGAGCAGCATCATGGCGACGCTCTCCAAGCTGACCGATCAGTGGAATGCCTCCCCGATCAAGCCCACGGACAATCCGGCGTTCACCAATTTCTTGCTGCAGACCATGGGCATGCCGCTCTTGCGGTAAGCCCGCGCCGGCCGGCTAAGGGCGCTCAAAATGAGGCGAGCTTCGGCTCGCCCTTTCTTTTTCCCCGCGCGCGCCGACCGTTCGCTTCGCATTGCCCCGCTTTGCTGAAACGGCTCGCGTTCCCTCGCCGTCTTTGCCTTTTGCCCGGTCCCATTCCTCTTTTGCCTTTGCCTTTGCCTTTGCTTTTTTTCAACATGTTGCGCCCGACCGATCCGCGCCGACAACCCGCCTTGACGGTTTTGCCCCCTTCGGCCCCACCCTCGGGCCTTTGCCAAGACGCTTTGCGCGCATTTGATCGGCCTTGCCGCAGCTCAAAAACCTCGCGCGATCATTGCCGAAGCCCAATTCCTTGTTTTCGGCGCGACGTTCGCTCACAAAACTGTTTGCGGCCCGAGATTCCGTCGACAAACATGCTGTTGTTAATGACGGTCAAATGGCCGCTTGAGTCATTGGGGTAAACTGAACAAACCCCTGCGGCGAGGCATTCTGCCCGCCGCATTTTGCGTTGAATGGACAAAGAGGCAGGGATGAGCCGATGAAATTCAAAAGAATAGAAGAAATTGACGTCAAAGGCAAAAAAGTTCTCATCCGCGCGGACATGAACGCGCCCATCAAGGACGGCCAAGTCGCCGACGACGCCCGCATCCGGGCCTCTTTGGACACCATTCGCCTCTGCGCGGACAAAGGCGCGGGCGTGATCGTCATGACCCATTTGGGCCGCCCCAAAGAAGGCGCCCCCAAGCCCGAGGACAGCGTCGAGCCGTTGGCTCGGCGCTTGGCGAAGCTGCTGGGCGTCGCCGACGCGCCTGTGATCGAGAATTGGAGAGACGGCGTCGACGTCTTGCCCGGCCAAGTCGCAATGCTGCCCAACGTGCGCATCAACGTCGGCGAAAAGGCGGACGACGAGGCATTGGCGCAGGCCTACGCCGATTTGGCCGACATTTACGTCAACGACGCCTTCGGGGCGGCCCACCGCGCCCAAGCCTCCACCCACGCCGTCGCTTTGAAAGCCAAAGTCGCCTGCGCCGGGGTTTTGCTGGCCAAAGAGCTCGACAGCTTGGCCAAACTGGTCGCCCACCCCGCGCATCCCGTCGTCGCGGTCGTCGGCGGCTCCAAAGTCTCGACGAAGCTCAGCGTGTTGAAGAAGCTCGCGGAAATGGTCGACGGACTCATCGTCGGCGGCGGCATCGGCGGCCTCATGGCGGGCATCGCGGCGGGCAAG
>CAJPTP010000206.1 GCA_905373555.1 uncultured Francisella sp.
CCCTCTCCGCCCCGCGCCTCCCGGGCCCCGGCCGCCAACCGAGCTTCGGCCGTTGCGCTGGCCGCTGCGCCGACAGTGGCTTCGGCGCAGCCGGCGCTCGGCCTGCTCCCCCGCCCCGTCTCGTTTCGCGCCCGCTCCATCCGCGCTCAAAAACAACTAACAGACCCATAGTCCAAGCCCATGGGAAAAGCTTGAAGATCCCGATCTCCATTGGCTTTCCAAAAATCATCTTGCGCACGCAATTAATTATTCCTAATTATCTATTGCGTTTTCCTATTTTACATGTAGAATACAAACCAGAGAAGGATTGGGGAAAAGGCGCCAAGGGCGCCACGCGGTCGCGCCGGACAATCGGAAATCGACGCCGGGCCGTCCGAAAGGGCCGCAGCGCAAACAAAGGCGCTTCATACAGCCTTAATCCCCACGCCGCATAATGGCATAAAATGACGTCACCGACGGCGGGGCCGAACGGCCCCGACCGATCGCCGCGAATTTCGCGCCCGGACGGCCATCGTTCGAGCCGGGCGCCGCGCCGCCGCAGGGCGGCGCTCCGCCAACAATTTTCAACGAGGGCCCGGGGGCGGCGGAAAAAGTTCCGCCCCTTGAGCCCGCCACCTTGGGATCCATGCAACCCTATGAACAACGCCATGTCGCTGCCCGTCGTCGCGGGCAATGGAAGCATCGAGCAATACATCCAATCGGTCAACTCCATACCGTTGTTGACGTTGGACGAAGAGGTCGATCTGGCCAAACGCTTCAAAGACCAAGGGGATTTGGAGGCCGCCAAGCGGCTTGTTCTTTCCCACCTGCGCCTTGTGGTGTCCATCGTCCGAGGCTACGACGGCTACGGCTTGCCGCAAGCCGACCTGATTCAAGAAGGCAACATCGGCCTGATGAAGGCCGTCAAGCGCTTCGACTACACCCGGGGCGTGCGCTTGGTTTCCTTCGCGATCCACTGGATCAAAGCCGAAATCCACGAATTTATCCTGCGCAACTGGCGCATGGTGCGCATCGCCACCACCAAGCCGCAAAGAAAGCTGTTTTTCAATCTGCGCAGCATGCACAAGGACACCAAGGCGCTCACGCCGGACGAGGCGGAGCGCATCGCGGGCGACTTGGGCGTCAAAGTCAGCGAAGTGATGGAAATGGAGCAGCGCATGACAGGCCGCGACATTGCCCTTCTGGCCGATGACGACGACGAGGATTCGTCCGCCCCCATCGATTGGCTCTCCGACCGCTCCGCCGAGCCCACGGCGCTGATCGAGAGCCAAGACCGCATGCGCCTGCAAACCGAGGGCATTCAAGACGCTTTGAGAGCGCTCGACGACCGGTCGCGCGACATCATCGTGAGCCGCTGGCTGCAAGACAAAGGCAAGGGCAAAACCCTGCACGAGTTGGCTCAAAAGTACGGCGTTTCGGCCGAGCGCATTCGCCAGCTCGAGACCAAGGCATTGGAGAAAATGCGCCGCTCGATGACCGAGCCGGCCTAAGCCGGGACCGGCGCAACGGAGGCGGCCGGCCCAAGCCAAACCGCCGGCGAAAAGACGCGCAAGCTCTGCGCGTCTTTTTTTTTTGCGGGCAAACCCGCGCCCGATGCGCCTTGAGTCGAGGTTCGAGGGCCGAGGGCCGAGGGCCGACTCTCGGCCCAACGGCGCGCGCTACTTGGGGCCGCTCCCTTTGATCGGTTCGACATAAGGGATGAGGTCGCCGTAGCCTTCCCTTTCCATGTCCTGAAGCGGCACAAAGCGCAGGCTCGCGGCGTTGATGCAGTAGCGCAAGCCGCCCAAGCGCTTCGGGCCGTCCTCGAAAACGTGGCCCAAGTGGGCATGGCCCAAGCGCGAGCGCACCTCGATGCGGCGCATCCCCAAGCGATCGTCCGCCGCATAGCGCGCGCAGGCGGCGTCGATGGGCTTGGAGAAGCTGGGCCAGCCGCATCCGCTTTCAAACTTGTCGCGCGAGGAAAACAGAGGCTCGCCCGTGGTGACGTCGACGTACAGCCCGGGCTCGAAGCGATCCCAGCCCGCGCCCGTGAAGGCGCGCTCGGTCGCGCCGTTTTGGGTGACGTCGTACTGCAAACCCGTCAGCTCGCGCCTGAGCCGCTCGTCGCTTGGGGCGCGATAGCGCCGCCAATCCACGGCGGGCTCGTCGGCCAAAGACAAATCCAAGTGGCAGTAGCCGCCCGGCCGCTTGCTTAGATAATCTTGGTGGCATTCCTCGGCGGGGAAAAACCCCTCCAGCGGCTTGACCTCCACGACGACGGGGCGGTCGAAAAACGCCGCCAGCTCCTCGACGAAGGCGCGGGCGAGCGCCAAATCGCCTTCGTCGCCGGAATAAATCCCCGAACGGTATTGAACGCCGACGTCGTTGCCCTGTCTGTTGACGGAGGTGGGGTCGATGGCCTTGGCGAAGCGCAGCAAAATCCCGCGCAGGCCGATTGCATCCGGATCGTAGCCCACCATCACGGCCTCGGCGTGCCCCGAGCCCGCGCAGACATCCTCGTAGCTTGGGCGATCGCCCTTCCCGTTGGCGTAACCGCACAGGGTTTCGCGCACGCCCAAGACGCGTTTGAAATACGCCTGCAGACCCCAAAAGCAGCCGCCCGCCAAGCAAATCCGCTTCAACCCTTCCCTTGGCGCGGCCGGCGCCGCGCCTTTGCCGTTTTCGTCTTGAGCGGCCATATTTTTTCCCCCTCCGCAAAACCGCGCGGCTCCGCGCTCAACGTCAGGTGATGGCAAAGCCGCGCATTTCAAACGGCGCGGGCGATGCGGCCCGCGCAAAGCCGCCTTGGGCGAGCTTGACTCGCGGGCTCCCTTGGGGCTCCCTTGGGGCCTCCTTTGGGGCTTTTTCCGGGCTCTTTCGGGGATTTCCCGGGCGCTTTGCCCTTTGCTTTTTGGCCCCGAAGCGCATAGACAAACCCCAAATCGCAGCACCCCCGGTC
>CAJPTP010000207.1 GCA_905373555.1 uncultured Francisella sp.
GCGCCGCCGGGCGCGGCGGCGCCTTCAGCCGAACCTCAGCTCAAACTCGCCGCGCTTCTTCGACGCGTCGGGCTTGAGCCCCAGCGTCATGCCCTCGGCCTTTTCAATCGCCGCGACGGATTCTTTTTCGCCGCCGCGCAGCAGCCCGACAATCTCGGGGGCGGCGATGAGCGTGGCGTTTCTGTCGCCCGCTTTGCGCATCCGCGCCTCCTCGACCGCCCGGCGCAAGGCGCCGCAGGCGATGGTCTCGTCGCTCTCGACTGCGCCCAAGCCGCCGCACGCGCAACAAGGCCGCATCTCCATCCGGCCCAAGCTCTTGCGCTCGCGCTTGCGCGACAGCTCCACCAAGCCCAAGGCGGTGAAGCCGTACAGCTCGACGTACTCTCTGTCGTATTTCAGCTCCTCGGCGAACGCCTCGAGCAGCCGCCGCTCGCTTTCCTCGCTGCCCATGTCGATGAAATCCACGACGATGATGCCGGAAAGGTTGCGCACCGCGATTTCCCGGGCGATCGCCCGGCATGCCTCAACGTTGGCCGTGAAAACGGTTTGCTCGAAATCCATCCCGCCCGTGAATTTGCCCGTGTTGACGTCGATGGTGGTCATGGCCTCGGTCGTTTCGATGAACAGGCAGCCGCCGAAGTCCAAGTCGACTCGCTTGCGCAGGGCGTCGGCGATGGCGCGCTCGATCCCCATTTCCCGAAACATCGGGGACGGGTCGGCGCGCAGGCGCAGCGCCTTCTCCGCCCCGGGGGCGATGGCGCGGGCGCGCGCCCGCATCCGTCGCCATTGGCGCTCGTCGTCGACCCAAATCGCCTCCGTGTCGTCGCAGTACAAATCGCGGATCACCCGATCGGCCAAGGCCGCCTCCGAGCGCAGCAGCCCCACGCCCGAGCGCGACGAAAACGCCTCTCGGATGGCGAGCCACTCCTTGCGCAAGGCTTGCGCCTCTTGGCCCAAGACATCGCCCCCGACGCCCAAGGCCGCCGTGCGCGCAATGAAGCCGCCGTCGACGCCCAAGGCTTGGATCACATCGCGCAGGCGCTCGCGCTCCGTTTCGTCGTCGATGCGCTTGGACACGCCGACACCCTCGTCGTAAGGGCAGTACACCAAGAAACGCTCCGCCAAGGAAACGCGGGCGGTCAGCCGCGCCCCTTTTTCGCCGATCGGGTTTTTCACGGCCTGCACCAGCACCCGTTGCCCCTCGGCCAACGCCCGCTCGATGCGAAAGCCGCCGTCCTCGCGGTCGCGCCGGGCGTCCTGCGCGTGCAAAAACCCCGTCCTTTCGAGCCCCACGTCGACAAAGGCGCTTTGCAGCCCGGGCACGACCCGCGACACCACCCCCGAGTAGATATTGCCCACCTCGGACCGGTCTTGGGGCCGCTCGATGTGGATCTCGCGCAAAAGCCCCTCGCGCATCACCGCCACCCTCGTTTCTTGGGGCATGACGTTGACGTAAATGGTCTCGGGCGGCCGGGAGGCGGCCTTGGGGATAGGGATGCAGGCAGTGCGCATAGGCTTTCGCGGCCGACCGGGCGGCCCAATCAAATCATCGGGGGCAATCCGGTTCTTTTTTGCGCAAAACGGCGTTTTGCGCAAGACCGAGCGCCCGCGATCCGCGCCCCGCCCGAATTCGATTCGCTCCCGCAAAAAGCGCCCGGGGAGGGCGCAGGGCGCCGGGATCCGGCGCGCGCCGGGGATAAAAAAAAACGCATCGGAGGCGCGATGCGTTTCTTGCGCGACGGATTCGGCCGGACGGCCGCGGATCACAGCGACGCCTGTTGTTGGATCTTGCGCAGGGCTTTGGCGTTGCTGACGATCCAGTCGTTGGCGGCGACAAAATCGGAATAGCGCGTCATCGTGGTGGGCGAATTGAGGATCACCACGGCGTAAGGGTTGCCGGCGATCTCCGCGGCCACGACCATGCAGCGGCCCGCCTCGCGAATGTAGCCCGTCTTTTGCAGGGAAACGTCATAGGCGCCTTCGCGCACGACCTTGTTGGAATTGCTGTAATGCAAGGAGCGGCCCAAAACGTTGACGTTGTCCGACAGCGAGGTCGTGAATCGGCGAATCGCGGGGAAGTTGGAGGCGTAGTCGACCAGCTTCACCAAATCCGCGGCCGTGGACTTGTTGCGCGCGTCCAGCCCCGTGGGGTCGTAAAAAATCGAGCTGTCCATGCCCAGCATGTGGGCTTTGACGTTCATCGCCAAAATCATCTTGGGCAAGCCGCCCGGGTAGTTTCGGCTCAAGGCGTGGATGGCCCGGTTTTCGGAGCTCATCAGGCCGATGTGGAACAATTGCTCGCGGGTGAGCGCGGCGCCGACGCTCAAGCGCGAGCCGGATCCTTTGATGAAATCGACGTCGTCCTTGGTCACCGGGATCTTCTCGTCCATGGGCTGATCCGCCTCGGCCAACACCACCGCGGCCATCAACTTGCTGATCGAGGCGATGGAGCGCACGTCGTCGGCGTTTTTGGAGCACAAGGCCTGCTGGGTTTTCAAATCGACGATGATCGCCGACTTGGCCCCAAACTCGGGGCAAGGCAGCGGCGTCTGTTGGCCGATTTGAAATTGGTTCAGCTTCGTCCATCCCACCTCGGGGCCCGGCGCCGCGGGAAACGGCGCGGCGAAAGGCGACTGCCCGACCAGGCTGTAGGGGTTGGATCCCGCTTGGCCTTGGGGGGCGAACCCCGGGCGCAAATCGGCCGGGCGCTGCAGCACGCGCCGCTCGGAGCGCGGCGCAACCGCGCCGGGCATTTGGGCCACGGGCGGCCGGAGCGGGGCCGACGCGTCGCCCAAGGCGCGGGCGAGAGCCTCGGCGCCCGCGCGAGACGGGTTCGACGAGGGGGGGACAGAGCCCAAGGGGGCCCCGAAGCCCGGGGCGGGGGCGAAACCGGCGCGAGCGCGATCGGGGGAGGCC
>CAJPTP010000208.1 GCA_905373555.1 uncultured Francisella sp.
GCGATGATTTCCGCGACGACGCCCGCGCCGACCGTGTGGCCGCCTTCGCGGATCGCGAAGCGCAGGCCCTTTTCCATGGCGATGGGGGCGATCAGCTCAACCTCGATGGTGACGTTGTCGCCGGGCATGACCATTTCCTTGTCGGCGGGCAAAGTCACGGCGCCCGTCACGTCGGTCGTGCGGAAGTAAAACTGGGGGCGATAGTGCGCGAAGAAGGGGGTGTGGCGGCCGCCCTCATCCTTGGTCAAAACGTAAACCTCAGCCTTGAACTTGGTGTGCGGGGTGATCGTCCCGGGCTTCGCCAAAACTTGGCCGCGGGCCACCTCCTCGCGCTTCGTGCCGCGCAGCAGAACGCCGATGTTGTCGCCCGCCTGGCCTTGGTCAAGCAGCTTGCGGAACATCTCAACGCCCGTGCACGTCGTCTTTTGCGTGGGCTTCAAGCCGACGATCTCGATTTCGTCGCCGACCTTGATGATCCCGCGCTCAACGCGGCCCGTGACCACCGTGCCGCGGCCCGAGATCGAGAACACGTCCTCGATGGGCAGCAAGAAGGGATGCTCCACGTCGCGCTTGGGCTCGGGGATGTAGCTGTCCAAGGTCTCCGCCAACTTCAAAATCGACGGCTCGCCGATCTCGCTTTGGTCGCCTTCCAACGCCTTCAACGCCGAACCCTTGATCATGGGGATGTCGTCGCCCGGGAACTGGTAGGAGGACAGCAGCTCGCGCACCTCCATCTCGACCAGCTCCAACAGCTCGGGGTCGTCGAGCATGTCGCACTTGTTGAGGTAAACGATGATGTAGGGCACGCCCACCTGGCGCGCCAGCAAAATGTGCTCGCGGGTCTGCGGCATGGGGCCGTCGGCGGCCGAAACCACCAAAATCGCGCCGTCCATCTGGGCCGCGCCCGTGATCATGTTCTTCACGTAGTCGGCGTGCCCCGGGCAGTCAACGTGCGCGTAGTGGCGCTTCTCGGTCTCGTACTCCACGTGCGAGGTGTTGATCGTGATGCCGCGCGCCTTTTCCTCGGGCGCGTTGTCGATCTGGTCGTAAGCCTTGGCGGCGCCGCCGTACTTCTTCGCCAAAATCGTGGTCAATGCCGCCGTCAGCGTGGTTTTGCCGTGGTCAACGTGGCCAATCGTGCCAACGTTCACGTGCGGCTTGGTCCTCTCGAACTTTTCTTTTGCCATGGGATGATTTCCTAAGCCAATCGTCAAGGATGATTCGTCAAAACCTCAAGCGCGGGAATCTTGACACTGCCCGTAACTTGCTGCTTCGCGCCGGCATTGTATATGAAAAAAGGCGTGTCGATCGGCCGTCGCGCGTCGAGCGCAAACGCCCGCGATGTCGGGTGGTGCCCATGGACAGATTCGAACTGTCGACCTCTCCCTTACCAAGGGAGTGCTCTACCCCTGAGCCACATGGGCGCAAACAAGAAATGGAGCGGGTGAAGGGAATCGAACCCTCACATTAAGCTTGGAAGGCTTCTACTCTACCATTGAGTTACACCCGCATCCCGGCGACGATGCGTCGGGATGAATCGTGGTGGTGGGGGAAGGATTCGAACCTTCGAAGCTCGCGCAACAGATTTACAGTCTGCCCCCTTTGACCGCTCGGGAACCCCACCAACGAAGAAAGGGGAATCCTAATCAAGCCTTCGGCGCTTGTCAAGCGTTTTTGGCGCAATTGCAAAAAATTTCTTCCGAAATCGCGGCGCCCGGGGCGGCGGCCCCAAACGAGGCGTCGGTCGAGCCTCCCGCTCTTTTTTTTCTGGGGGGAGACTTTGCGCGCGATCCGAAAAATCGAGTTTTGAGCGGCCCGCGGCTTGCGCCCCGACTCGCAACCGGAGCCGGCTTCAAAACCGAGCCGCCCGCTTCGACTCCGCCCGTTTTTATTTTCGGCAACGCAAGGCGGCTCAACGCCCGTGGCGCAACCGAACGCAAAGGGCCGGGGGCCGGCTTGGCGCCCAAATGGCGCGCCGCGAGACCAGGTTGCGGATGCGCTGCGCCGCGCCGACCCAACTCACCCGCTTGACTTGCGGACAGCGCAAGAGCGTCGCGCCATGAGCCCGGATCGGGCCGAAGGCATGAAATGAATCGGTTCGCGGTCGCATTCCGGCTTTCATCGGCATCGCGCGGGCGGTTTTCCGAAGATCCGCGGGCGCTACCGAAAACCGCATCGGCCGTTTGGCTCTTTCGAGGCGGCGGCTTATTAAACGCCATGAAGTCATGGCGCAACCGCTTCTCAGACTGTCGTGTTGCGCAAGCTCGAAGAAAAGCGATCCGGACATTCAAAGGTCGCTTGAGAACTTTTCTTTCAATCTTTCAAAACCAAAGCAAACAACCACGACAGGAGAGGGCGTCAACGCTTCTCGCATACTTTCCCAAAAACAAAACGCAAAAAAAATCCGGCCGCAGCCGGATCCGATCAAACGCCTCGGCGCCCACAGGCAGGGGCGCCCATGAGCGTTTATTGCCCCGTGAGCCGAAGGAACTTGTCGTACAGCTCGTCCTCGGTTTCCGTGTGATCGGGATCGACAATGATGCAATCGACGGGGCACACCATTTGGCACTGCGGCTCATCATGGTGGCCAACGCACTGCGTGCATTTGTTGAAGTCGATCACGTAGATCTCCTCACCCTGAGAAATGGCCTCATTGGGGCACTCGGGCTCACAAACGTCGCAGTTGATGCAATCTTCCGTAATCAGCAAAGCCATTTCGTTTCCTCGCGCGAACTCGAGCGCGCAGCGCCGGCCATCCCGGGCTCCGCGCCGCCGGATCCGCTCGCCCAACCCGGCCCGGCGCCGGGTTGTCCCGGCGGGCCGGCGCAGTCGCAACGGCGCCCGACGCAGTTGCGGGGATTCTATCCGGGTCACCTCGCTTTGTCATTGACGCAAAGCGAATGCCTGGCGCATC
>CAJPTP010000209.1 GCA_905373555.1 uncultured Francisella sp.
GTGCTGCACCAGCCGCATGCCCCACTGCCAGCCTTTGAGCGAATCGTTCATGCTCAGCTCGAAGGGCGCCTCGATATGGCGAGCCCCGAAGTTCGCGGCCAAGGACTTGGCCCAAGGCAGCGGGCAATCGGGGTCGCGCCGGGCGGTCACGACGTACGCGGGAAAGTTCGCCCGAGCCCGGTTGAGCGGATGGGCTTCATCCTCGGGCCAATTCGATTTGCTGGGCGAAACCAATACCGCGCCCAACACCCGCCTTTGCTTGTCGATGCCCGCCGCGTAGCACCATCCCGCCAAGGCGTTGGCGCCCAAGCCGTGGCCGACCAAGACGAACCCGGGATCCCCGTCGCCCAGCATCTCCATCCCGTCGTTGATCGCATCGGCCCATTGCCTCCAGCTTTCGCCCTTGCGGGCGACGAAAGGGAAAGACAGCGGGTAGCTCATTTCCCAGCGATGGATCCAAAGCCTCGGCGAATCGTCCTCGCCGCGCGCCATGAGCATGTACACGTCATCTACGCCGGCCATCCGAACTCCATGAGCAAAGGCGCGTGGTCGGAGAATTTTATCCCCTTGAACACCTCGCCCCGAACCAAAGTTTTGGCCAATGCGGGCGAGCACAGCTGATAGTCGATGCGCCACCCCACATCCCTGGCGTAGGCGCCCGAGCGGTTGCTCCACCACGTATAGCCCGGAACCTCGGGATACAGGGTTCGCCACGCGTCGACCCACCCCATGGACAGCACGTCGGCCATCCAGGCGCGCTCTTGGGGCAGAAAACCGGAATGGTTGGCGTTGGCTTTGTGGTTTTTCAGGTCGATCTCTTGGCGGGCGATATTCCAATCCCCGCAGACGACAACATACTCCCGCTCATCCAGCAGCGCCTTGAGCTTGGGCGCCAAGCCCGCCATCGCCGCGTATTTCTTTTCCTGCCGCTGCGGAGAGCTGCTGCCGGATGGCATGTACAGGCTCACCGCCGTGAAATCGAAATCGTCGAAATCCAGCCGAAGCCACCGGCCCTCTTCGTCGAATTCCGCCAAGCCCGCGCCCGAGGCGGCGCGGACGGATCCCATGCGCTTCGACGCATAGGCGGCCACGCCGCTGTAGCCCGGGCGCGCGGCGCTGTTGAAGAAGGCCCGCATCCCGCCCGGGCAAACGGCCGCCTTGGGCATTTGGCCGACGCTCGCCCGCGTTTCCTGAAGCAAGGCCACGTCGGGCCCCAAGGACGCCAGCCAATCGAAAAAGCCTTTTTTGTCGGCGCTTCTGACGCCGTTGACGTTGCAGGTGGCAATGAGCATGGGAAAAATCGGGCAAGCGAGAGGAGCCGCCGCGCAAGCGCGGCCCAAGGCCAAGACCGGCCATTATAGCGCCCGGCGCCGATCGCCTTGGGCTTTCGGTTCGGCGAGGATCCGCAAACGGCGGGAGCGTCGGAAACAAAGGGGATCGGCCCGCAGCCTTCCCGCCCGCGCTAGAATCGGGCGGCCGGCCGAACGCGGCGGCCGGCGACAACTTCGCGCCTCAACGCCCGGAAGGATCGCCATGAACCCGGATCGCAAAACCGAATTTTTGAAATTCGCCATCGAGCAAGGCGCCATGCGCTTTGGCAGCTTCGTCACCAAGGCGGGGCGAACGTCGCCGTACTTTTTCAACGCGGGGCTGTTCGACTCGGGCGCGGCCTTGGCCCGGTTGGCCGAGCACTACGCCGACGCGCTGGGCGAAGCCCAAATCGAATTCGACATGGTCTTCGGCCCCGCTTACAAGGGCATTCCCTTGGCCGCGGCCTTGGCCGTTGAGCTCTCGCGGCGCGGGCGCGACGTTCCTTTCGCCTTCAACCGCAAGGAAGCCAAGGATCACGGGGAGGGCGGCAAGCTGATCGGGGCGCCGATCGCGGGCCGGGTTTTGATCGTCGACGACGTCATCTCCGCGGGCACTTCGGTGCGCGAGTCGATCGCCCTCATCGAGGGGCAAAAGGCCCGCCCCGCCGCCGTGGCGGTGGCCCTGGATCGCATGGAAAAAGGCCCCAAGGGCGAACAGTCCGCGGTTGAGCTCGTGCGCCGGGAATTCGGCTTGCCCGTCGTGGCCGTCGCCGCATTGGACGATTTGCTGCGTTTGCTGCAAGAATCCAACGACGCGCAATTGGCGGGTCATCTTGAGGCGGTCAAAGACTACCGCAGCCGCTACGGGGCGTAAGCATTCCCAAGCCCAAGCTGCCGGGATCGAGGCGCGCCCGATTGCCGGATTCTTTGCCCCATTCATTGCGCCGCGCCCGCGCTCCGAGATTTCCAAATTTTCGCTTTTGTCAATTAATCGCGGAATGTTTTTTTTTCGCGGGCTTGCGCCTTTTGCAAACGCCTTGCGCTAAATTTAACCTAAGCTCCGGGGGACGCCCGCGCGCCGCGCGGGATCGGCGTTTTCTCCGCCGCCTTCGCGGCTTGCGTTTTCTCGTTCAGCCCGACGCCATCAGCCGATATTGCCGATCAACCCCAACGAACAAACCGGCGCAAAAACCAACGCCGATTGGGAGGGAAGCATGAAAGCCATCGTCGCAACCAAAGACCACAAAGCCAAAGTCATCGACAAAGAGCTTAGACCACTGAAACCCGGGGAAGCGCTGTTGGAGATGGAGTGCTGCGGGGTTTGCCACACCGACTTGCATGTCAAAAACGCCGATTTCGGCGACGTCTCGGGCACCGTTTTGGGCCACGAGGGCATCGGCGTGGTCAAGGAAGTCGCCCCCGGGGTCACCTCGCTGAAAGTCGGCGACCGCGCCAGCGTCGCTTGGTTCTTCGAGGGTTGCGGGCACTGCGAGTATTGCACGACGGGCCGCGAGACGCTGTGCCGCTCCGTCAAGAACGCGGGCTACACCGCCGACGGCGGCATGGCCCAGCAGTGCATCGTGACCGCCGAC
>CAJPTP010000210.1 GCA_905373555.1 uncultured Francisella sp.
AAGTCGTGGAGTCGTCGTCGCTCTCATCGGGATCGTAATCCGTAACCCGATCCCGCAGCGCCTTGGCCATGAACCACATGCCCACCCAAAATGCGACGTTCAAGACGAAAAAAACGACGCCGGCCGCGTCGGCCCCGTCGGGCCGCAATTCGGAAGGAACCACGAACGCGGCGCCGAAACCCAAGCCGCACAAGCACAGCGGAATCGCGGCGAACCGGTTGAGCGGCCCCAAAAAATCGAAAATCGCGTACACGAGCAAAAACACCAGACCGAAGAAAACCAACGCGCCCAAGAAAACCTCGAGCAAAGTCGCCTCGCCGTCGTCGCCGGCGCCGGCGTCGCGCCCTTCGGGCAAACTCCCGGTTTCCAACAAGGCGGCCAGCGCCTCGACGGCCCCCTGAACGGCGGCGTCGGGATCGTTGTTTTTCATGTTGGGGATAATGTCTTTGTCGATGATCGCCTTGGAGTCGAAGTCGGTCACGGCGCCCTCAAGCCCATAGCCCGTCAAAATCTGAGCCGTTCTGTCCTCTTTTGAAATCAACAGCAGCGCGCCGTCGTCGATCCCTTTGCGCCCGATCTTCCATTTTTCGGCCACGCGCATGCCGTAGTCGAAAATCGGCTCGCCATCCAAACTTGTCACGGTCAGAACCGCGATCTGCGAGCCTTTTTGGCGTTGAAGCTCCATCAAGCGCGCATTGAGGGCTTGCCTCGTTTCGGGCTTGAGCATCCCCGCCTCGTCCACGACGGGGGCGGAATAAGCGGGGATCGGCTTGGGCGCGGCCCAAGCTTGGCCGGCCGCGCCCCACCAAAGCGCCGACAAAACCAAAACCGGCAGCGCGCGCGCGACGGCCCGGAGCGCCCAAGACGCCCAAGACGCGGCGTGTCGGGCCGCTTGAGCCGGAATCGAAAAAAAGCGCGCGGCGAAAGCTTTTGGCGCCCCGCGCCCGGCCGACGCGAGGGCGCCGCGCGCCCAATCCCAAGCCGCTTCGCGACCGATTTCCATATTCGCCCCTCCCAAGCCCAATCCATCGCGGGCGCGGGCGCAACGATCCGCCCGCGCTTGCCCAATCGCGCGCGCCCAACCGGCGCAACCGCCCGCCGCCCGCGACAAACGTCGAGCAAGAAAGAAACAAAAAAACGCGGAACAAGCAAAAACGAAGACAGAAAGCCGGAAAGAACAAAACGATCAGAACAAACGAAAGATCCAAGAATGAAGCCGAAAGCTCGTCGCCCCCCCCCCAAAAAAAAAGCGCGCCTCAAAGAAAATTCCCGTCCTCCTCGTCGTCTTTCCGGCGCCGCTTCCTCTCGCGGGGCTTCAGCGCGCCGCCGTCTTGAGCCGGATCGTCGGCAAAGCCTCGGCGGATTGAGCCGTCGGCGTCGGCGTCGCGGTCGGGCCTGCCCAACAACCGATGCGCAAGCGCGCCCAAGCTCAAGGGGCTGCGCGATCCACCGTGCGCGAGGCATTCGTCATCGCCCTCGTCTTCATCTTCGTCTCGGCTCTCACCCTCGTCCTCCCCCTCGCCATCTTCCTCGCCGCAGGCGCCGCCTATCTCGTCATCGCCCGCGCGCAGAAAAAACGAAACCTCATGATCCGCCCCCGGTTCCTTGTTTTCCTCGCCAAGCGCCTCGCTTCTTTTTGACAAAGGTCTCAACAGAACGATCAAGCCCGCCAAAAGAACGACGTCCGAGACCAAGGAAAAGAGGGAATGCGGCCGGCCCCGGGCGACGGCCAAGCCAAGGAAGCCCAAAATCAGCCAAACCGCAACGAAGCGCCCCCTGATCCTCAAAATTTCTGAGGCGGCCCGCATGAGAGAAAGCGCGGGAGCGAAGAGCGCCGGCATGCTTGGCGCGGCTTGGGGGCAAGGGATCCCCTCTTCCTCGGCGGATCCGGCCTTGGGCGAATTCCCGTTTTCGGGCAAAACGCGCGGCGCAGCGGCATCCTCCGAGGCGTCGGCGCTTGGGGCATTGACCCTCGCATTGGGGATGGCGTCTTTGTCGACGCCCGCCTGCGCGGCGGGCGCGCCGAGGCCCGGAATCGTCCGGCGCTTGGACTTCGCCCGCAACGCGCGCGGCTTACAGGAAATTCCCATCGCCCGCATCGTCCTCGTTCGCGCCCTTTCGGCCGCGAGCGCCCGTTTTGCCCAACTCAAGCTCTCCATTGTCTTGGGCGGGATCCTCGCCAAAGTTTCCCCGGATCGAACCGTCGGCGGCGGAGAAACGATCAAACGGCGCGTCTCTTCTCAAGCCGCGCTTGAAGCGCCAAGACTTGCCCCGCGCCTTTTCGCCCCGATCCCGCTCCGGCGCATCCAAATCCAATGCCCGGCGGCGCGTCCGGCCCGCCAAAATCCACATGGCCGCCCAAAACGCGGCCGAAATCAGCGCCAAGACGCTCGATTCGAGATCAGGCGACCGGTCGCCGGTTTCATCGCCCAACATAAAGCCGACCGCAACCATCAGCCCCAAAACGCAGAAAGGGGCGGCAAAGATGCGGGAAAATCTGCCCGTCAACCTGAACATGAGCCGCATGAAGCCATAGGTTGCCGCGAACACGATGACCCAATCCAACACATCATAGAGCCGGTCGGAGACGGCCTTGTCGGCATCCGTCTTCGGCTTCGTGCCGCCCAAGCTTGCGCCTTTGGTTGCCGTCGCCTCGGTCGACGCGGCCGCCGAGCCGCCGTCCGGCTCGGACTCAGACTCGGCCGGGCCGGCCGACGCGGCGGGCGCCAAGACAAGACGGGCGGCTTGGGGGGAAGCCGCCCCAAGCCGGGCTTCGGGCGAAACCGAGTCGAGCGGCCCCTGCGCCAAAACGGGCGCGGCGGCCGTGGACAAACCCCAGACAACGGCGGCCCAAGCCAAGCCCGCGGCAAGGGCGCGAACGAACGCGGC
>CAJPTP010000211.1 GCA_905373555.1 uncultured Francisella sp.
GAATCAGTCGATCCTGACGTACTCGACTTTCTCGATTTCGATGTATTCCTCGCCCTTGGGGGTGCGCAGCAAGACCTCTTCGCCCTCCTTCTTGCCGATGATGGCTTTGGCGATGGGCGAAACGTAGGAGATTTTGCCTTGGTCGGGGTCGCTTTCCTCGCGGCCGACGATTTTGTAGACCTCGCGGGAGTCATCCTCGCGCGCGATGGTCACGGTCGCCCCGAAGTAAACCGTGTCGGTTTTGGGGCGCTTTTCGGGGTCGATCACCTCGGCCGCTTGCAGCTGGCTTTCCAAAAAGCCCATGCGTCGGTCGATCTCGCGCAGGCGTTTTTTCCCGTAGATGTAGTCGCCGTTTTCGCTGCGGTCGCCGTTGGAGGCCGCCCACGCGACCAAGGAGACGATCTCGGGGCGCTCGACGCTGTTGAGGCGCTGGTACTCGTCTCTCATTTTTTGCCAGCCTTGGGTGGTCATGTAGTTTTTGTGCATATCGTTGCCGCCGCGCTTTTTCCGGACGCCCGGGAAAAGCCCTTCGTGTCGCCTGCCCTTGACGCTTGCCCCCGTTGCCTTGTCACAGGCCGAACAGGAAACGGGTTTTGATGAATTCTATCTGATCGCGCAGCCGCGCGGCGTCCTCGTAGTTCAGCTCGCGGGCGCGCTTGCGCATCTGCGCGTCGAGTTTCTTCATTTCCGACATGGCGTCTTCCTCGCTGCGGATGCGCTTGAGCGTCGCCGCCCATTCTTTGTCGGCGTTTGAGGCGGTTCGGCCTTTGCTCTTTTTCTTCTTGCCGGCGCCCTCGTCGTAGAAGACGCCGTCGATGATGTCTTTGATCTCCTTGACGATTTGCTTGGGCGTGACGCCGCGCTCGGCGTTGAAGCGGCTTTGCTTTTCCCGGCGGCGCAATGTCTCGGCGACCGCGCCCTTGATCGCGTCGGTTTCCTTGTCCGCGTACAGGATGGCCTTGCCCTTGACGTTGCGGGCGGCCCGGCCGATGGTTTGGATGAGCGACCGCTCCGAGCGCAGGAAGCCCTCCTTGTCGGCGTCCAAAATCGCCACCAAGGACACCTCGGGGATGTCCAACCCCTCCCGCAGCAGGTTGATGCCCACCAGCGCCTCGATGGTTCCGATCCTCAAGTCTTGAATGATCTGCACGCGCTCGACGGTGTCGACGTCGCTGTGCAGGTAGCGCACCTTCACGCCCAGCTCGTCGAGGTATTCGGTGAGCTTTTCCGCCATTTTTTTTGTCAGTGTCGTGACCAAAACGCGCTCGTTTTGGGCCGTGCGGCTGCGAATCTCGGCCACCAAGTCGTCGACTTGGTTTTCCACCGGGCGGATCTCGATCTCGGGGTCGAGCAGGCCCGTGGGGCGCACCACCTGCTCCACGATTTGGCCGGAGCGCTCCAGCTCGTACTCGGCGGGGGTGGCGGAGACAAAAATGGTTTGCGGCATCAGCCGCTCGAACTCGTCGAACTTCAGCGGCCGGTTGTCCGCCGCCGAGGGCAGACGAAAGCCGTAGTCGATCAGGTTCTTTTTGCGCGCCGCGTCGCCGCGCTGCATGCCGCCGATTTGCGGCAACGTCGCGTGGCTTTCGTCGATGAACATGATCGCGTTGTCGGGCAGGTAGTTCAGCAGGCAGGGGGGCGGCTCGCCCGGGCCGCGGTCGGAAAAATGCCGCGAGTAGTTTTCCATGCCCTTGCAATGGCCCGTGCACTCGAGCATCTCCAAATCGAAGTTGGTGCGTTCCTTCAGGCGCAGTGCGTACACGGGCTCGTTGGCGCGCTCGAAGAATTTCAGCCGCTCCTCGAGCTCCTTTTTGATGCTGTCGATTCCTTTTTTCACGTTTTCCCGGCCCGTGATGAAGTGCGAGGCGGGGAAGATCGAGTACAAGCCGATGCGCTGCGTCGTTTTGCCCGTGATCGGGTCGAAGTAGTCCAGTCGCTCGATCTCGTCGTCGAACAGGGTGATGCGCAGGGCGTGTTGGGGGCTTTCCGCCGGATAGACGTCCACGACGTCGCCGTTGACGCGGAACATGCAGCGCTCGAACTCGATTTCGTTGCGCGTGTACTGCATGCTCACGAGCTTCGCGATCAACAGCTCGCGCGAAATCCTCATCCCCGGCCGCAGCTGCAAAATCAGGCTCGCGTACTCGCGCGGGTCGCCGATGCCGTAAATGCATGAGACCGAGGCGACGATCACCACGTCTTTGCGCGTGATCAGGCTCTTGGTGGTCGACAGCCACATCTGGTCGATGTGGTCGTTGATGCTCATGTCTTTGTCGATGAAGATGTCGCGCGAGGGGATGTAGGCCTCGGGCTGGTAGTAGTCGTAGTGCGAGACGAAGTACTCCACCGCGTTTTGCGGGAAGAAATCGCGCATCTCCGAGTACAGCTGCGCCGCCAAGGTCTTGTTGTGCGCCATGACGATCGCGGGCCGGCCCGTGCGGGCGATGACGTTGGCCATGGTGAAGGTCTTGCCCGATCCCGTCACGCCCAGCAGCGTTTGGCCCATCATTCCGTCGTTCAGCCCTTCGACCAGCTTGTCGATCGCCTCGACTTGGTCGCCCGCGGGCCCGTAAGGGCTGCTGAGCAAAAACGGGCTGTCGGGGAAAGAGACGAGCCGAGTTTGGGGCTTGAGCGCGCTTGGGCCCTCGATTTTGGCTTGGGCTTGGCTTTCCGCCATCCCCTCGGACCGGGCGTCGCTTCGCCCTTGCGGGCCCTTCCCTGCGGGGGCGGTCTCGGCTTGGGCCGCCTTTTTCGGCGGTTTGGCTCGATCGGGCCGGTCGGCGTTGGCCGTCTTGGATGTCTTGGAAGTCTTGGCCGGCTTGGCCGTTTCGTCCGTTCGGCCCCGCTGTGTCCGGATTCGGGGCGCCGCGGCCGCGGCGCCTTGCGA
>CAJPTP010000212.1 GCA_905373555.1 uncultured Francisella sp.
GGCTTGTTTCGCTCAATTTCGGGAGATGATGGCTTGGGGGGCAAGCAGCGGCCGTTTAGACTTAATTCGTCTCCGTTTCCTCTTGTTGGTTGGCGGTCGCCGATCGGAAAGACCAATTTTTCAGGGTTTGCGTGACAATCTTTTTCATGCTGCTGTTTGGCATATCGAGCACATATCGACGCAGCGCGGTTTCCCCGAATTCCTCAACTTCAGCAAAACTTAGCCCTTGGAGTCGTTTCGCAAAATATTCAGGGGGAAATCCAAGCGGAATTTTTGATCTTTTCTCAAAATTTTTGAACCAGTCAATCAATTGTTCATGAGTTGGATTAGGCAGAGTCATCCTGACTTGAAAGCGTCTCCATACCGCGCGATCAAGCATTTCCGGATGATTCGTGGCGCCGACTGCGATGATGTGGCTTGGCAAATTATCGATTTGCAGCAATAGTGAGCTGACAACTCTTTTAATCTCTCCCGTCTCGTGCAAATCGCCGCGTTCTTTTCCGATCGCTTCGAACTCATCGAAAAAAAGAACGCATTTTTGATTCAATACATACTCGAACATTTTTTGGAGACGAGATGTTGTTTCGCCTAAATAGGTTCCGATGAGACTTTCGTATCGAACGACAAGCAGTGGAATAGACAAAGCTGCTGCAATCGCCTCCGCCAGAGAGGTTTTTCCGTTCCCGGGCGGGCCAATCAAAAGAACGCGATTGCGCGGCTCGAGGTTATACGATCGAAGGAGTTCGATCTTATGCTGTTCTTCGATCAGCTCGCGGCAGATTTGCGTGACCTCATTGGGCAAAACAAGATCTGTCAGTGTTTTTTGGGGCGCCGCCTCATAAACCAGATTGGTTCGACGCCCGTCGGTTGTTCCGGCCATCCCTCTGAATTTGTTTGAGTGATTGTTTGTTGGGGCGGCATTGATCAATTTCTCAAGTTTGTCCGCCAGCGCCTTGTGTTGCATGGCGCGTTCTTCGGCAATGATCGCTTCAGTGACGTTTTTCACTCCGCTCTTGTCGCCCTGCATGCCGGATTGAACAAGGCGGACGATTAAATCTGCCCTTGCCATCTTTCAGCCTCCTTGCCTGCGCTTCGCCCTTTGTGAGAAAAGCGGCTAAAACCGGACTCCTTTGTCAAGAGGAAAACTTCGCCCGACATGACAACGTCAAGCCATTTCTTTCCCATTGCATCGGAAATCTTGAGTGTGTGTTTGCTGATTCGTTTTGGCGGCTGCCCGGCCGGAAGGCAAACGTTTTTCTTCCTTTTCTGCAATCAAGAGCTTTAACCCGGCGCAAGAGCAAACCATGGTCAGAAGGCGGCAAATGGGGAAGCGGTTTTGACGTGTTCGGCCGGATGCCCCGCGTTTCTTTGGTCTTTTCAAAAGAGCTCTCGATCAAGCGCCGCTCTTTGTCGATGCGCTTGTTGATTTCTTGGGGGTCTTGCTGTTTTTGCCGGTGGGGGGATCCTCCTCTTGAGCGCGAAAATTCGCTCAATGACTAAGCCGGCATATCCATTGTCGCCCAAGAGATCACGGGGGCGGCTTGCTTGTTGTTGGTTTTTCTCTTCGGCTTTTTTGCGCGGGGCCCCTGTCTTAAGAGGTTTTTCTCGCTTAGTCTCGCAGAAAAGCTTTTGTTTGGCGGATCAAAATTATAGTTTGTTGATAATACGAGCGCCTTCGTTTTTTTCGGGCTGCGTCTTGTTTGGGGCTTTTCTTTCATTTCGCAATCAGAGCGGTCGAATTGGCAAACACAACCTAGAATCGGACTCGAACAATCGTGTCGCTGCCGTCTGACGTCGGAAAACGGCGTCTTGGGGAATGAAAATGGACAAACTGAAAATGCGCTCGCCCAATCTTACGCAGGACAACATTGCCCGCATCGCCAAAATATTTCCGGGCTGCGTGACGGAAGCCAAGGGCTTCGACGGAAGCGTGACGCTGGCCGTCGATTTCGGCCAATTGAAACAAGAGTTGTCCGAGTCGATCGTCGAAGATCCGCAAGAGCGCTACCGCCTAAGCTGGCCGGGGAAACGAGAGGCTCTGCTTGCCGCCAACGCGCCCATCGCGAAGACGCTCAGACCCAAAGAGAAAGAGAGCTTGCGCTTTGGCGAAACGCGCAATTTGTTTATTGAGGGCGACAACTTGGACGGGCTAAAACTGCTCCAAGGGGCGTATCTCGGAAAAATTAAAATGGTCTACATCGATCCTCCTTACAACACGGGGGATGATTTTATTTTTGAAGACGACTTCGCCGAGAACGCATCCGATTATCTTGCGCGCTCAAACCAGACAGATGAAGCCGGCGCTCGCCTGACGTTGAATTTGGACAGCAGCGGGCGATACCACTCGGATTGGCTTAGCATGATGTACCCCAGGCTCAAGCTTGCCAGAAATCTTCTTAGAGAGGATGGGGTGATTTTTATTTCCATCGGCGACGAGGAAGTGGCCAACCTGAGGAATATCTGTGATGAGATTTTTGGAAGAGACAACTTTGAAGGGCACATCCACTGGCGCCGCCGCAGCAATCAACCCAACGACCCAACCAAAATGATCGGTCTGGTCGCCGAGCACATCCTCGCCTACGCAAAAGACAAGAGGAGCTTCAAAGCCGCCGGGGTTGGCAAGGTCGAATTGACGGGAGTTTTTTCGAACCCGGACAAAGACCCGCGGGGAGACTGGGCGTCTAAGCCTTGGAAAGCGGGCAGCGACCAAAGCGGCTCGAGATACACGATCATCACCCCCGCAGGAAACCGTCTGGACGATGAGTGGATGGGGGAGGAAGCCACCTATAAGAAACTGCTCGAGGACAACAGAATTATTTTTCCAAATAAAGGGAACGGATCACCGCGAAAAAAATACTTCAAATTCGAGCGCGAGGAGGAGG
>CAJPTP010000213.1 GCA_905373555.1 uncultured Francisella sp.
CGCCGCAACCGTGCGACCAAAGCGCTTCGGGCAAAAAAACAAGCCTCGAAATCGAGGCTTGCCGAAACAGGGGCGCGCGAACCTTAGAAGGTTTTGCTGAACTCGACGTTCACGCTGTTTTCCTTGTAGTTGTAGAACGGGTTGTTGCCGTCGTACTTGTTGTAGCGGTAAACCAGCCTCGGCGTGACGCCCCACAGATGAATCTTTTTGTTCCACAGGGCGATGCTTGCGCTGTACTCGTCCTTCTTTTGCTTGATGTTGAAAAAGTCCGGGGCGTCGTAATAGCGATAGCCGTAGCCCGCGGTCGCGCGCGTCGAAAAACCCGCCGGCCATTCTTGGAACCAGCCCAAGCGGACGCCGTTGCGCGTGAAGCTGCCCGACTTGTTCTTGTTGTGCTTTCTGAAGCGATCCAAGCCCAGCCAGAAATACTGCGACTGGCTGCGAAACAGCATGGCCGTGGCCGACTGGGAGTTGAACAGGCCGGTGTTGACGTCGTAGACGGGGTCGTACTTGTCGTAGCCCAGCTCGGCCGAGCCGTCGAGCCTGAATTTGGGAGAAAGCCAGTAGGCCACCCACAACCTCGCGCCCGTGGTGCTGTAGTAGGCGCGAAGAGCCCGCGAGCCCGAGGCGCCGCCGCCGTAGAGACGTTTTTGCCCGTACAACTCGGTGTCGATGTTGAGCCGTCCGTCGTCGTAGCCCAAGCCCAAGCCCAAGCGGAAGGTCAGGTCGTTGTATTTGGCGTAGTCTTTGTAGACCGTGCCCCAATTGTTAAGGCTGATCGTCCAGTAATGCTTGTCGTCGATGGGATTCTTGCGGTCCAAGCCCAAGCTCCAAGAAATGCCGTGGGCGCTCTCGGGCTTGCTGTCCGAGCTGGCGGTGCCGCTGGGGCCTTGGATTTTCGTGCCCTCTTTGGGCGAGGCGTTGACGTTGTCGCTGTGGACGTAGTTGGCCGAGGCGCTGAAATTCCAGTCGTTGCGATGGTCGATCGCGTGAATGTACCGATCGACCACGGCTTTGTCGGCGTCGCTGACGCCGGAGGCGCGCAGACGCTCAAACTGGTCTTTGGCCGCCTCGTACTGCTTGTCCAAGTACAAAGACATCGCCAATTGGAAGCGCAGGGTGTTGTTGTTGGGCAACGCGGAATTGAGCTCGCGGTAAATCTTGATGGCGTCGGTCAGGCGATTTTCGGACAGGGCGATGATGGCGTCGCTCCACATGACGGCCGAGTCGTCGCGCTTGGAATCCGGAACCTTGCGATAGATGGGCGCCAGCTTTCTCAAGGCGTCCGCGTTCATGGTCTTGATGCCGTAAACGATGTAGTACTCCAGCTCGTCGACGTGCTTGAGCAGGTACTCCTCGGTTTCAATCTCTTTTTTCGCATCAGGTTTTTTCTGCTCATCCGAGGGCAGGCTGACTTCTTCGACCGTTTTGGCCGATTGGCGCGTCTGCGGCCGGGTTTGCTGGCGCGTTTGCTCTTGGTCGGAGAAACGGTCGACCGAAGAGTCGGGAACCTCTGCGGCGAAAGCGTTGGCGGCGCAAAAAGAAAGTGCCAAGGTGGCCGCGATCGATCGAGCCGGATTTAAGGTTTGAGCCATTGGTGCGAGCTTTCTGTGGTTGCTTTTGATCTTTTTGTAAGGATGATCCGCGGCGCGGAGCTAGGCGCGATTTAACCGCCCGTCGCTTACGGCGGGCTTAAAAACCCTCTAATCTGCCGCGCTCGGGCTCGACAATTCGCCTATGACCGCCGAAAGACGGCGATTGTAGCAAAAAAAATACGTTTCGGCTTGCTTTTGCGATCATCTCGCGCTCGCGCGCCGGGCAATGACGTGCGCATCGGCGGCATCAAAACATGAGCGGCGAGGCCCGCGCAAAACGCCCGGGCTGTTTCGGCTGTTTCGGACGCTTGGGGCGCGGCGCCTTTCGGCCTGCGTTTCAAGCCGCATGCCGCTTGGGGAGGGCATAAAAAAAGGGAAAGTATGCGAGAAGTGTTGATATAAAAAAACTATGAAATCATGGCGCAACTGCTTCTCCGGCTGTCGCGTTGCGCAAGCTCGAAGAAAAGTAATCCAGACCTTCAAAGGCCGCTTAAAAGCTTTTCTTTTGATTTTTCAACACGGCGCAAACAATCCTGACAGGAGAGGGCATCAACACTTCTCGCATACTTTCCCTTTTTTTTTTGCCCAAATGGGGCTTCGCAAAAACAGACGATGAACGCGCCGCTCGGCGCGGGCGCGCGCAGCTCCGGCCTGGGTCCTGAGCCTGCGCCGCCTGCGCTTGGGCGCCGATTAGGGCTTCGGGGCGTCCTTGCCGAGCGACTCCCCGGGCTCGGGGGATGGGGCTGTGCTTAACCCTTCGGCCGGGTCGCTTGGGCTTGGCGAAACATCCGGTTCTTGGCCGGCGTCGGCGCCTTGGACCAACTCTCGGATTTGATCCAAGGTCATGAGCTTCCCATTGAGCTCAATGACGTCGTCCGAGGGGGAAATCGTCTTGCCCGCTTTGATCGTGAAGGCGTAAACGTCGTCGCCCAGCGCTTTGAGCGCGCCGATTTGGGCGAGCCGGTCAATCCGCCCTTTCATCTCGCGTGCCCAATCCTCGTCGGGTCGGCCCACGCTCGCCTCGATTTGCTTCCAGGAAAACTTGGCGCTGAGGCCGATTTTATGCAGCCCGATCCTGAGCTTGGAGCTCTCATCCGCATAAACCGAGGCGTATGCCTGCGCGGTTGAGACCCCGATGGGCGTTTTCCATTCCAGGTTGTTCAGCTGCACCTCGGGCTTCGGCCTCAAGTATTCGGCGAGAACAGCTTCGAATTTGTCCGAATTGACGGCGGTTTTTTCGAGTTGGGACAAGGCGGATGGCTTCAAGCGCAGAAAAT
>CAJPTP010000214.1 GCA_905373555.1 uncultured Francisella sp.
GCGTTTCTCGTTGGGGGACGGGTTGGGGGCGGCGCCGATGAAGTGGCGCAGCGCCTTTTCTTTGCTTTGCCCCGGGGTGACGTTTTTGGTGATTTCCGAGTAGTCCAACGAATACTTCGGATGGCGCGCGTCGCCCGTCACGCGCAGCGGCAGCACGGACAGGCCGTCGGCTCCCAAGGGCGCGTCGCCGCGCAGCGTCAGGCTGTAATCGAGGCGCCCGTCGCGCAGGTTGTGCGCCCCCTTGCCCAAGAGGGCGTAGCCCGGGGCTTTGAGGAACATGTTGTTGGTGTAGCCCACGCCCGCCACCCAACGGATCGGGAAGGAAAACAGATTGAAGCGGGTGAATTGGCTTTTGTCGTCGCCCCAAGATTGGAAGGGCGAGTACGCCCATGACAGGCTCTTGGGGCGGAACACGGCCCCAAGATCAATCCCGCGGTAGGCGCCGTTGCGGATTTTGAACACCGCCGAGCCGCCCAGGGTGCGCCGCCACCGCTCGAGCGTTTCGCCTTGGGCGGTCGCGCTCGCCGCGCCCTCGGCGATCCCTTGCAAGTCGCCGTAATCGATCCATTCGGACAACAGACGCTGCGCATCGACGTCGCCGAATTTTTGCTCGATCGAAAAGCGCGGCTCCTTCGCCCCGCGCTCGGCCTTCAGGCTGCCCAAAAACGTTCCGCCGTAGGCGCCGCACGCGACGTTGTTCAGAGACAAGGCGTCGCGGTCAAAGCGAAAGTCGGCGCCGAAGGCGTTGATCTTCAGGCCGTTGGCGTTGATCTTGCCGATTTCGACGCGGCCTTGCGCGACGCTCGGGCCCATTTTGCCCATGGCCCGGCGCGCCAGCGGCAAAAGCTTGTCCAAGTCCTCAAGCTTGTATTCTTCGGGCCCCATTCGCAGCAGATAAGGCGTCAAATCCAAGTCCGCGAGCCGGGCGTCGATCGTCCAGCGCCCTTGCCTGAAAACCTTCGGCAACGCGCCGAGCCGCTCGATTTTTTGCTCCGCCGTTTCCGCCTCCGCGCCGTCGAAGGCAACCGGCGCCGTCTTGGGGGCCGGCCGGGACGATTGGTCCGAGACGCCGGCCGGGCTTTCGCCCGCGCCCTTGGCCGGGCTCGCGGTTTTCGGGGCGTTTGTCTTCGTCTTCGTCTTCGTCTTCGCCGTCGACGCCGCAGCGCTTTTGTCCCCCGTCGCGTTTTCCGCGTCCTCCCCGCCCTTTCGCTCTTGGGCTTCGGGAGACGGCGCCCGCGGCAAAGATTGGGCCCGGAGCTTGGCGGCGCCGTCGGGCTCGAAGCGCGCGCGGCCGCTGATTTTTTTCGAGTCGAAGGAGCCGTTCAGGTTCAGATCGATGATTTTGTCGGCCGTCGCCGACCCTTGGCCCGCGAGGTCGAACCGGAACAGCGGGTTGGATCCGTCGGCGTCGCTGCGGCTGCCCGTGACGATGAGGTCGGACAGGGCGGCGCTGAAGTCGTTCAGATCGATGGCGGGGCGAAATCGGGCGGAGGCGACAAAGACGCGCCCGTCGTTTTTCAGGCGCGCCCGCAAACCGGCGCTTTCGGCGGTGAAGCCGTCTTGGCTGAGCCGCACTTTGGACAGCGACGAGGCGACGCTCAAGGTCGATTGATCTGAGGCGAAGCCCAAGGAGCCGTCCACGCTCGGGGCGGACATGAGGTTGGGCAGAAAGGTCAGCCCGTCGGCCTTGAGCTCGAAATCGAGCGGGGTTGGGCCGTCGGCGACGGGATCGACGCTGCCCGAGACGCGCAGTTGCTTGGCCGTGAGCGATTGGGCGGCGAAGTCATAAACCGCGTCGACGCCCCAAGAGCCCTTGGTTGGCGTTCCATCCGCGGTTTTGGATGAGAAGAAACCGTTGGGGGCGCGCAGCGCGAGCGCCGTGTCCAAGGCGATCAGCTCGCCCTCGAAGCGAATGCGCGTGGGGGCGATTCGCCTGTGCGACAGCTCGCCCTCGAAGCGGGCCTTGGGCGCCGCGCCCAAAGCGCCGCGCCACGCGGCGTCGGCCCCTTTGATTTTGACGGGGGAGAAATAGCGCGACAGCCGCACGCTGAAGTCGGCGTCGCGAAAGACCGTCGCGTCGGGCAGGCGCGAGCGCAGCTTTTTCCATGCTTCGACGGGGCGGCTTGCGCCGGGCTCCTTTCCGGATGCGGCTTCGCCGTCGATCCCCGCCGTTTCGTCTCGCAGGGGGCCCGTCAGGTCGATGTCGACGTCGGCGCCGTCCACCTCCACGGCGTCGGGCGCTTGGCCCGCGAGCAGGGCAAAATAGCCCCAAGACACGCGCGCCTTTTTGGCAAAGACCGACCAAGCCCGGCGCCCTTGGGCGTTCGGCTTGGCCGCGAAGCGGGCGCCGCGAAACTCCAGCGCGGGGCGCGGGAGCCAAATGCGGCGGATGGAGCCGCCGAAATCGGCGTCCGCGCCCGCCGCCTCGAAAGCCGCGCCGAGTTTGGCCGCCGTCGCCTCGGGGCGGAAGGCCGCGTCCAAGGCGATTTGCCCGGCGACGAACAAGGAGAAGGCGACGCCCAAGGCGATCAGCGTTTCTTTGAGCCATGCGCCGCCCGTCCGGCGCGTCTTTGCCTTCTTCCTTTCCCCCACCGCGCGCCTCGCTTCAATCGTCCGAACAAAAAAACCGCGCCCGAATGGGCGCCCCCGCCTTCCGCCGCGTCTTGGGCGATCCGGTCGTCCCAACAATTCGCCGGATTTTAGCATGGCGATTCTTAGCTTTCGGCGGGTTTCCCGCGCAGGCCGGAGGGGCAAATCGAGCGCGGCGCTCGGCGCTCGGCGCTTGGCGTGTTGGGCTTTGGCGCGAAGCCGGCTTTTCGCCGCGCGGGCCATCCGGGTTCAGCGCGGCGCGGATCCCCTGACGGC
>CAJPTP010000215.1 GCA_905373555.1 uncultured Francisella sp.
AAAGAACAGACAAAAAGAACAGACAAAAAGAACAGACAAAAAGAACAGACAAAAATAACAGACAAAAAGAACAGACAAAAAGAACAGACAAAAAGAACAGACAAAAAAACGGACAAAAGAACAGACAAAAAACAGAAACGAAGAGAAACGAAACGCAAAAACAACGCGCAAAAACCCAATCAGGCGTTTTGCCGGTTCATGCCGGAGGCGGCCAAACTGCCCATCGCGCCCCATCCCTGTCCGTTTTGGCCCAAGCGGCCTCAACCGGAAGAAAGCGTTCACCCGCGCGGTTGCGCCGGGCGCGCGGCGGGGCGGCGCAAACAAAGGGGCCGAAAAGGGGCGGCTTGGGCGCACGGCTAAGATTGCCCGCGGCCTTTTGATCTTTTCAACCGTTGATGGCCAATGCGGCCGCTTGGGCGCGGTTGTTCTTTCTTTTGGTTTTTGGGCCGATTGGTTGCCGAACCGCCCCAAGAAACGCTTTTCCCTGTTCTTGGGGCGAAAGAACGGTCTTTTGCGCGCGGCGCCTCATTCCTTTGAACATTGGGCGATGATGATTTTTCGTCGATCATGCTTGGGTGGCGCGCTCAAGCCGTCCGGCGCCGTTTGCGCCGCGCGCCGCCCGCCCGGTCTTTGTGGGCGTCAATAGTCCTGCCAGCGCTCCGGCCGTTTGCGGCCCGCGCGCGCGAAAAACACGTAATACAGCGCGAACAGCCACGACGCCGCCGCCAAGGCGTACCTCAACGGCGCCCAGATCGAGGTTTGGTTGGACCAAAAGCCCTCGATGAGGGCGGCGACGAACAGCAGCAAAAACGACAGCGACAGCAACGGCGTCGCCCGGCGCCCGGCGAAGCGCAACGACTGCGAGAGCGTTCGGCCGTCGCGGCGGAAAAACGCCGTCCCGATCATCATCCCGCCCGCGATGGACAGGGTGATGCCCGTGAGCTCAAAGGCGCTGTGGCTGCACACGAACGCCCAAAAGCCGAAGGCGGAGTCGGTTTGGCTCAAATACCCCATGGTCGCCCCGATGTCGGCCGAGTTGGACAAAGAGACGATCAAAAGCGGCAGCAGCAAGGCGACGGACGAGACGAGCACGCGAAAGGCAATCCCGATGTTGTTGAGCGCGTAATAGCCGAACATCATGAACAATTCCGAAAACTCGGCTGACTTCATTTGGGCGTAATGGCGCCCGTACTCGGCGAAAGCCGCCTCGGCGCCGGCGATCGCCTCGGGCCCGACGACGCTGTAGGCCAAAGGCGGCTTGACGTAGCACAGCAAGGCGACCGCGATCATGGGAATGTAAAACAGGGCGTGGGCCGCGAGCACGTAGCCTCGGGCGTCGCGCAGGGCGAACGGGGCCTCGCGGCTGAACCAGCGCCAAAAGCGCCGCCGCAGCGACACCGGGTTGTCGTACACCGCGCCGTGGCCTTTGCTCGCCAAATCGGCCAGATAGGCCACGAGCGACGGCGAATAGCCCCTCCCTTGCGCCAAGGCCAAGTGCTTGCACACCGTGCGGTAGCGCAAGGCGTACAGCTCAGGGTCGAAGTCCGGGGGCGCGGCGCGTTTGAGCAGCGCGGACGTGTCCGCGTTGAAGCGCGCCCACATTGCTTCGTTGGCGCGCTCGAATTGCGCTTGGCTCACGGCGTATGGGTTCATGGCTTTGCTTTTTCCGGCGGCGCCCCTTGCCGGTTGGGGCGCCGAAATGATTGGGGCGCGCCGTCGGCGCCGCGGATCTGGGCGGCGAAGCGTTGCGGCGGCTTGTTCAAGAGGTCGAAGGGCGGCGGCGAGACCGGCCGGGCTCACCGTCCCAAGCGTTTTTGCCGCCGCGCCCGGGATTGGGCCCGGCGCTTTTCGAAGCGCAGCGCGTCGCGGCGGTTTTTGGCTTCGCCCTGCGGGTCGGAGCGGCGCATCAGCCATTTGGCGACGCCCAAAAGGTAGTTCACGGGATCGACGCCCAGCGGGTTGGCGCCCGGGGGGAGCTTGTCCACGAAGTCGCGGGCCATTTGCCCTTTGCGCTTGGGGTCGATGGCGCCGAGGCGGCGGGCGTACTTCAGGATCGCGTCGCGCTCGTCGGCCCCCAGCTCAATCCCGGGGTCTTGGGGCGGGACGCGCCACGACGCCAATCGCCACACGAAAGGCGCGCGCGACTTGTCGAGCACGACCTCGGTCAGGGCGTACAGATCGCCCAGCCGTCGAAACCGGGCGTTGAGCAGGCAGCAGGCGACCCCGACCCCATAGGCGAAGGGCAGCTGGTCGATCAGCCGAAAGATGTTGCGCATCAGCGCCTGGCCGAAGGTCACCCGGGCGCCGTTGATCGACGCCACGCGAATCCCGAAGGCTCTCTTGCCCGGCGTTTGGCCGTTCCAAAAGTACTCGAACAGCGCAAAGTAAAGAAACAGGTAGGCGAACATGGTCAGAAAGAACAGCCCCGTCAAGAGGGCGTCCGGCGCGCCGAGATCCGACAGCTTTGAGAGGAAAACCATGCACGCGGCCAAGGCGAGCAGCCGAAGCGCCAAGTCCGTGAGCCACGCGCGCGAGCGCAGCAGAAACGACGCCGGGTGCAATTGCGCGTCTGTCGCCTCGGGCGTGGGAATGCGGTGGGCGGTGTCGACGGCTTGTGGGGGGCGGGCCATGGGGTCTTTCGATTCAAAACGATCAGGCGGCGAGGCGGCATGCCTTCGCCGCGGGCGGCTTGCGTCGAGCCGCCCCGCAAGTTGGGCATTGTACCGAAATTGCGGCTTGGGGTCGGCCGCGCGATGCGCCCGCGCCGTTCGCCTCGGGGCGGCTTGCCCGGGCTCGGCGGGCCGCTTGCGTTCGCTTCGCGCCGCGTTTCGCTTGCTTTTTCTTCCTTCTTTC
>CAJPTP010000216.1 GCA_905373555.1 uncultured Francisella sp.
AGCCCGGATCCCGCCAAGCCCCGCCCGGCCCGCCCGGGGCAAAAACGCCGCGGCGAACCGCGGCTTTTTTGGCTTGGGGGCAGATCGAACGGATCGGGCGCGGCCGTCAAATCTTGCAGGCGCCGCTGGCGCAGTCGTCGACGCTCAAGCTTTGCTTGTCGCGCGAGCCGTCGCGGACGTGGTGGTAGTACAGGGTTTTGACGCCGCATTGGTACGCCAGCAGCAAGTCTCGGATCATCTGCTTCATCGGCACCATGTTGCCCTCGTACGCGGCGGGGTCGTAGCGCGTGTTGGCCGAGATCGCCTGATCGATGAATTTCTGCATCACGCCGATCAAACGCAGATAGCCATCCATGTTGGGCAGATCCCACAGCAGCTCGTACTTGTCGCCCAGCTTGCCGATCTCGGGCGCGACCTGTTTGTAGTTGCCGTCCTTGGACTGTTTGTGCGACACGACGTCGCGCACGGGATCGATGCCGCTGGTGGCGTTGGAAATCTGGCTCGACGTTTCGCTCGGCATCAAGGCCGAGAGGCAGGAATTGCGCAAGCCGTGCGCAAGGATGTCGGCGCGCAGCCCCTCCCAATCGTGGCGCAGGGGCTCGGCGCAATACTTGTCCACGATCTTGCGGTAATGGTCGATGGGCAAAAGGCCTTGGGCGTACTTGGTCTCGTTGAACGCCAGGCACGGGCCCTTTTCCTCGGCCAAACGGCAAGAGGCGCGCAGCAAGTGGTACTGAAAGGACTCGAAGATGCGATGGGTCGGGCCGTAGGCGGAGCCGTCGGAGAACTTGAGGCCGTTCTTGGCCAAGAAGTAGGCGAAGTTGATCACGCCCACGCCCAGCGCCCGGCGCTTTTTGTTGGCGTTTTCGGCGGCGGGCACGGGATAGTGCTGGTAATCGAGCAGCTCGTCAAGCGCCCGCACGGTCAGATCGCACGCCTCGGCCATATCCGCGTCGTTTTCGAGCAGGCCCAGGTTCAGGGCCGACAGCGTGCACAGGGCGATCTCGCCGTTGGGGTCGTCCACGTTGTAGATGGGCTTCGTGGGCAGGGTGATTTCCATGCACAGATTCGACTGGCGCACGGGGGCGACCTTGGGGTCGAAGGACGAGTGCGTGTTGCAGTGGTCGATGTTCTGAATGAAGATGCGCCCCGTCTCCGCCCGCTCCTGGATCAGCATCCTGAACACGTCAACCGCCGGGAAGACGATTTTTTTGACGGCCGGGTCTTGCTCGTAGCGCTCGTACAGCTCCCGAAACACCTCTTGGTCGGAGAAAAACGCGTTGTACAGATCCGGCGTGTCGTTGGGGTTGAACAGGGTGATGTTCTCGTTTTTCTGCAACCGCTCGTAGAACAGCTTGTTGACCTGCACGCCGTAATCGACGTGGCGCGCCCGGTTGTCCTCGACCCCGCGGTTGTTGCGCAGGACGATCAAATCCTCGAACTCCGCATGCCAGATGGGATAGAACAGCGTCGCCGCGCCGCCGCGCACCCCGCCTTGGGAGCAGGACTTCACGGCGGACTGGAACAGACGAATGAACGGCACGCAGCCCATGTGCTTGGCCTCGCCGCCGCGGATGGGGCTGCCCGCGCTGCGGATGCGGCCGATGTTGATGCCCACGCCCGCGCGCTGGGAGATGTAGCGCAGCGTCGCGCACACGGTCGCCCCGATGGACTCCAAGTCGTCGTCGCACTCGATCAAAACGCAGGAGCTGAACTGCCGCGTCGGCGTGCGCACGCCCGACATGATGGGCGTGGGCAGGGAAATCTTGAACAGGCTCACGTGGTCGTAAAAGCGGCGCACGTAGTCCAAGCGCGTGTCTTTGGGATAGCGGCCAAACAGGCACATCGACACCAGCATGTACAAAAACTGCGGGCTTTCGTAAACCTTGTGGGTCACGCGGTTTTGCGCGAGGTACTTGCTTTGCATCTGCACGACGGCCGCGTAGGCGAAATTCATGTCGCGCTTGTGATCGATGCAGCCGTCGAGGATGTCGAACTCCTCGCGGGAGTACATCTTGAGCAATTCGGGGTCGTACACGCCCAAGCCGACCAGCTTTTTGACATGGTCGTACAGCTTGGGCTCCCTGAAATCGCCGAAGGCGATCTTCTTGATGTGGAAGATCGCGAGCCGGGCCGCCAAATACTGGTAATTCGGCGTGTCCTCGGAAATCAGATCCGCGGCGGCCTTGATCAGCGTCTCGTGGATGTCGCTGGTTTTGATGCCGTCGGTGAATTGGATTTTCGCCCGCAGCTCCACCAAGGAGGGGGAGACGTTGCTCAACCCCTCCGCCGCCCAATTGACGACCTTGGTGATCTTGCTCAAATCGATCAGCTCCAGGCTGCCGTCTCTTTTGGTGACGTGGAACTTGGAATAATCGTTCGAGCTCTCCCGGGCCCCCTCCTCGAACGTGTCTGTCTCGACTTGATCCATGGCGGTACCTATCTGACTTAATATCCGCGGCGCCGAGCCAAGCCCGGGCCGAAGAACGCAAGCGGTTTGGCAAGAAAGGCGACTCTTCGCGCCCAAACGCCAATCCGTTGGAGTCCGTTGATAAATTGTTCAAAAACAAAAATGGAAGGCGCTCGGCAAACTCCGAGCAAGGTTGCCCGGATGCCGACGGCGACCAAAAAACAGGCAAGGCGATTGGCCAAACCCGGCCCAGCCCAAGCGGGCGCAAACATCCGAAACGCCGGGCCCCCGGGAAAAAACAAAACCGCAGAAGGGGGCATTCCGAGCAAACGGCGTCCGGCGCCAAGCGCATTTTTTTGGGTTCAGGGCAAGGCGGCAAACGCGCCGAACCTCGCCCCCGAGGCGG
>CAJPTP010000217.1 GCA_905373555.1 uncultured Francisella sp.
GCCGTCTCCTGTTGGATTTGTTTGCGGCGGCGCTGAAAAATCAAAAGAAAAGCTCTCAAGCGACCTTTGAAGGTCTGAATTATTTTTCTTCGGGCTTGCGCAGCGCGGCGGCCGGAGAAGAAATGGCGTCATGATTTCGCAGCGTTTCTTGAGATCAACACTGCTTGCATGCTTTCCCTTTTTTGATTCCTCGCCATTTGGCGGAAATGACCCGCCGACGAGACAGGGCGTCCGCGCCGCTTCAGAAATTTTTCCAATCGATGCGCCTTGAGCGATCGGTTGAGGCGTCGGCGAAGCCAGCCGGGCAAAAGAGCGGGCAAATTGAAACGATCGGAAACGATCTGAAAAACCGCCGCCGCGCCGGCGTCCTTGCGCGCGTTCCCGGTCAACGCATTCCCGGTCAATGTTTGAGATCGGGACGGCATGCAAGACGGATCCCCCCCCCAAAAAAACGCGGCCCCAAGCCGCGATTTTTTTTCATTGCGCCGCGCGACGGCTCCGATTGACAGGCGCCGACGAAACCGAACCGACGTTGCCGTCTCGCGAATCCTTGGCCCGCAAAACGGCGCCGCCTCCTTTGGGCAAGGGCCAAACTCACAGGCCCAAAACGTCTTGCATGTCGTACAGCCCGGGCTTTTGATCCTTCAGCCAAGCCGCCGCGCGCAGCGCGCCGTCGGCGAAAGCCGAGCGGCCGGAGGCGCGATGGCCGATCTCGACGCGCTCGCCGTCGCCCGCGAAGATCACCAAGTGATCGCCCGCGATGTCGCCGCCGCGAACGGCGCTGATCCCGATGGCGCCTTTCTTGCGCGGCCCGACGTTGCCGTTGCGCCCCATCACGCCCAATTCCTTCAGGCTGCCGCCCATCTCGTTGGCCAAGATCTCGCCCATGCGCAGCGCCGTGCCCGAGGGGGCGTCGACCTTGCGGCGGTGATGAGCCTCGACGATCTCGACGTCGTAGTCGGCGCCAAGCGCCCGCTCGGCTTGGGCCAGAAGGCCGAACACCACGTTCACGCCCACGCTGAAATTGGGCGCGAGCGCAATGCGGATGCTCTTCGCCGCGCAATGGATGCGCGCCAACTGCCCCTCGTCGAAGCCCGTGGTGCCGATCACGAGGTTTTTGCCCGCCTTCAGCGCCGCATCCAAAAACATCATGCTCGCCTCGGGCCGGGTGAAGTCCACGGCGCAATCGCAGGCGGCGAGCACCGAGTCCAAATCCGACGTCACTTTGACGGCGCTCGACGCCGCCCCCAAAGCGGACACGGGCATGCCCTCGACGCCCGCCTCGGGGCGCTCGTAAGCGGCGGCCAACTCCACGTCGCTGCGCCGCTCCGTCGCGGCCAACACCTCTTTGCCCATCCGACCGGATGCGCCCATGACGGCGATTTTCATGGATTCTCCCCCTCCCGGGACAAGCAAGGCGCGGGCGCCGATCGCTCAGACCCGATTGTTGTCGCGCGCCGCGGCGCGCCGATGAAACCGGGCCGAACCGCGCGGATCCGTCCCCGAAAAGCTTCGATTCGCCGCGATTCGGCGCGGCGAACGCCCGATTTAGCCCCCAAAAGCTCAGGCCGGGCAAGCCGCCCGGCGAGCGGCCGATCCGAAAAAGCGGCATGCCCGCGCGAACCAAGCAACCCCGCTCCGACCCGCAAGCCCGAGCCTCGACCGGTCGGCCGCCCGATCCGCGCCAAGCGCGCCGCGCCCCAAGCCTCCGCCGACGCCCCTTGATCCGCAAGGCGCGCCCCGCGCTTCGGCGCGCGGGGCGAGCGCCAAACCGCGGGAGCCGCCCCAAGCCCCTCAAAAAAGGGGGGGGGGCGGCCCAACAAAACAGGACAGCCCAACCAAGCACGGCGCAAAACGCTCCCCGGCGTCGGGCTTAGGCGCAAACGGCGCCAAGCCGCGGCGCCCCAAGACAAGGCAGAGGCAGCCCCGGCCCAACCCCGCGCCCAAACGGACCGGCCGAGGCGCGAAAAAACGGCAACGCCGACCGGCCCTTGCGCCCAAGACTCCAAGCGGCGTCGGCGGCGGCCGGCGCCCCATGCGCGGCCGAGGCGCGCCTGCAACCGCGGCCGCCGCGGCAGCCAACCTGAGACCGGCGCCGCCTCGCAAAGCCGAAGCCGGCGGCGAGAGACGCTCAGCGCGGTTTTTGGCCGCCCAAACGCAGATATCGACCCAACAGCCCCCCCGTTTGGTCGGCGCTGCGCCGTTGCGCCTGCGCGGCGTCGATCGGGCCCGCGTTGCGGCGGCGCTCCGCCTCGCGCATGGCCTTGGGGTAAGAGTCGCCCTCGATGGAGGCCAAGCGCCCCGCAGGGTCGAAATGCAAAATCAGCCTGTCCTGCTGTTTCACGCTGCCGCGAGACATGTAGTAGTACGGGTAGTCCCACCGATCGGCGTGGAAGGGGTCTTGCAGCAAGGGCGTGCCCAACAGCACCCGCACCTCGGACTTGGTCATCCCCAGCCGCAGCGCGGCGATGGCCTCGGGCTCCAGCTCATGGCCTTGGTTGATCGACAGCTGATAGGCGGGCGTCAGCCCCCGCAAATCTCCGGCGGTCGTCGAGCAAGACGCCAGAGCCGCGCAAAGGGCCATCGCCCAGCCAATGTGTTTGAACGTCATGCAATTGTCCTTCGCTCATGCCGCCCGGCCGATTGAACCCGGCGCGACGCGATTATAGCTTATGTTGGTTTTCCGCCCGGAGGCCCGGCGCGCTTTGGAATCCGACGTTTTTTCCCCGCCCGGGGCTTGAACCGGCGTCGGCCCCGGCCGGCGCGACGCCAACGCCAACGCCAACGCCAACGCCAACGCCAGGGC
>CAJPTP010000218.1 GCA_905373555.1 uncultured Francisella sp.
CAACGACCGACGTCATCCCGCGTTGCCTCGCCCCCCGCGGTTCGAGCTTGCCCGTTGCCCGAAGCGGGCGAATTCCCCGATTTCGACAATTCAATCCTCAGTCTTTGGGCGCATCGCTCCTTCGCTTCGGTCGCATCTTTCCCGCAGGCAAAACCGGCAACGGCAAACTTGGGGTTGTAACAGCCCGCCAGAAAACATTCCTCGGAGGCATTGCCCTGCGCCTTGGCGGCGGCGCTCCCGCTTAGTTTCAACGTCCGCCCTTGCAACATGGTTTGCGGATTGAAGGCTGCGAGAGCCAAACTCCCATTGCCTCTTTGTTTGCCCAACGGCTTGTTTTCATCGAAGACGACGGAAAAGGGCGCCGAATCCACCCGATTCATTTCGCCGTCGCTCAAAAGCAGGGCCATGTCGAGCAGAATTTTCGAGCTCCCGCAAAACAATCTTTCCAAGCCGGAAGGATTCAATTCGTCGGCGATCTTGGCAACCCGATCACTCAAACTTTCCGGCGCAATCCGGGATTCAAGCTTTTCCAAAGCGCTCAGCAGCGTTTCGGCGCATCGGTTTTTCGCTTCGTCCTCGGTTTTGCCGCGGGCGACGGCAAACAATTTCACATATCCGACCAAACAGCAGGCCAAGGCGGGGGCGCCGGGATCGGCGCTCGATTTGGGCTTCGAACCATACTTTGGGGGGCGCAGGCCGACGCGCGACGTGAAAGCTTGCAATGCGTCACGAGGATTGAGTGGCCGGCCTGCGCAAGGCGCCGCTTGGGGCGCGGCGTTCGTCGACGGGCCATGGGAAGCCGGGTTGGGGGAGGAAGCGGGAACGCTTGCTGCGCTAGACGGCGCATCCGACGCGGCCGCTGCGCGCGCGTTGTCCTTGTCGTTCGGCGCCGGGCGGGCTGCGGATGGGGAAGGCGCTTCTTTTGCAAGATCGCAAGGCAATCGATGCTTGGGGTCTTTCAAACTTTGCAAGGCTTTTTGCGCGCTAAGCTGTCCGGCCTCTTTCAAGGACGAAGCGAAAGCCGTCTCCACAACGCACAGAGCCGGCATGGAACAGACGCCCCGATAATTCCGCCCCGGCTTGGGGTCTGCTTCGTTGGCGCCGCCTTTGTAGTTCGGGCCGATCAACCTCCAAACACAGTTTTGAAAATCGGGGGTTGGATCTGCGCCCGTCTTTTGCGCAGCCAACTTGCGCTCAACGGGCTGAATGATCGACTTGGCCTCTTCCCCCAGAAAACCGAAATCAGGGCTTTGCAACCGCCGCAACGCCTCCAAAGCGCAGCGCCTCCGGACCTCTTGTTCGCAGGAGCCCGAGCCGGGGATCCGCAGGCCAAACGCGGGCAGGGAGAGCTCGCCATGAAACGTCACGCCGGATGGAGATTGCGGAACATTCCGAGAGCTGAATTTGGGCATGAAGCGAGACCAAATCAAAGCATGCAATTGCATCTTGGGATTCGTCACTCAATTTCCTCCAACTGAAGATGTTTCATCGTTGCTTCGCATCCCTGTTTGATTGCCGGCCGGGCCAAGCTCTGCGCCGGATCAGCGAGCGTCGCCGCCGCGCTTCGAGGGGCAAAGCCGAGCCTCGAGCGAAGCGCCAAAACGCCGTTGGCCCAAACAACGCCGTTGCGGCCGAAACCCGCGGCTTTCGAGCCCGGCGCGCAATCGAACAGCGCCGAGCCGAGTCAGATTGGCGCGCGGCTTTGCGCAAATCAAACCGGAGGGACTTGCCCATGCCGAACGGCCAAGCGCAAGCAAAACGCCAAAGTTGGAGCGCAGGCGTTCGCAAAGCCAAGCCCAACGGGCATGCAAGGCCGGGACTATGCGGCGCAAGCGAGCAAGCGCGGGCCGCCGAGTCCAAACAGCCAAGAGGGAGAAAGCTTCGCCCAACGGATCGTCGCGACTCAAGCCGAGCGCCAAGCGCGGCGCCGAAATTCCAAAAGGCTAAACCCGGGAGAGGCCTCGCCTGGAACGGAACTTTGCGGCTCAAATCAGCGCCAAAGCGGCGCCCAAACGTCCGAAACGGTCAATCACGAAGCTCTCTCCCCCAAAACATCAATCAAAGGGAATTATTTCAGGAGGGGAAGAGTATTGACAAGTCTAAAATGACAAGCGCGAATGCAAGAAAGGCCGAGCGGAATGTTCGGCCTTTCTTTTGAATTGGTACATCCACGGGGATTCGAACCCCGATTACCGCCGTGAGAGGGCGACGTCCTAACCATTAGACGATGGATGCGTCGCGACCCGCGACCGCGCAAAGCGCAGAAGCAAGCGCTGTAAAAAACTCAACAACCAAGCAATCGACGAATCGCCGACAAAACGGCAAGGAACCCGCCAATCACCCAACGAAACTGGCACGACCAAGGGGACTTGAACCCCTGTTGCCGCCGTGAAAGGGCAGTGTCCTAACCAATTAGACGATGGTCGCATCTCGAATGGCGCTGAAGCGGAAGTTCGAGGCTACCGCAAGCCAACCGTTCGGTTGACCGCATAAATGGTGGTACGCCCGGAGGGATTCGAACCCCCGACCTTCTGGTTCGTAGCCAGACACTCTAATCCAACTGAGCTACGGGCGCGCTGCGTTGCAAAGAAACGGATTCTAATTTCGCTTTTTGTCTTTGTCAAGACCTTTTGGCTCGAAACCGCGTCTCTTTTTTTTCGCTTCTGCCAAGCGGCGAAGCGGCGAGCTTGAGCTTGCCGCGACAACCCTTTCGTCATTCGCGAAAGGCCAAGATTATAGGGGGAGATGAAATTTTTGCAATACTTTTTTTAAAAAAAATGGGAAAAACACCAAAGAATTCTCGCC
>CAJPTP010000219.1 GCA_905373555.1 uncultured Francisella sp.
CCTCAACTCCCCCGCCGCCGCCAACCGGGCCGATGGCCCGGATCCCGCCGCGGCGGCGGGCGCCTCGGGCGCCCCGCCCGCCACTTCTTTCCCTTTCTCAGCCGCCCCGGCCGCTTTTGCCCCTCAGCCCAACGCCATGGGCGGATTGGGCGGGGGCGGCGCGCCCGCCCCCTTGGCCGCGAACGGATCGATTTTCGGGGCGGCGCCGGCGCCAACGACGCCGCCCGAGTTGCCGGGCTTGCCGCCTGTCTACCCTTGGGATCCCGCTTGGTTCGACGCCCCGAGCGCCGATTTATCCTCGGGCGACGAATTGGATGCTCTGCCAGAGGGGTTCAGCCTGCGCGCCGACGCGCCGCAAAGCCCGCGCGCCGGCCGCTTGGGCCCGGGCGCCGGGGCCGCCGCGGCGGCTCGTCAAAGCGCGAGCCCAAACGGCGCCGCGCCCTTCATGCCGGATAGAGGCGACGGATCAAACCGCGGCCCCGGCCCCTCGAACGCCTTAGACGCCATCGGCGCCCAAGCATCCGTCGCGCCGCCCGCCTTGTTGAGTTCCATTTCGCCGCTGCAAACCGCTGACGCCGCCTCGCTTTTCGTCGGCGCCGCCTTCAGCCGCGCCCCCGGGCAAAAAAAGCGGCGCGACAGACGAAAAAGCGCCGGCGCTGGCGCAGACGCCCGCGATTCGATCCGAGAGGCCAAGGGCAAAGCGCGCCCGTCCGAAAAGCCCAACCGCCGCGCCAAGCCTTTGCTCGAGGCTTCGGGCCCGACGGCCGACCGGCCCACCCCGAAGCCTGCGAACCCTGCGCCCGACGGCGCCGCGCCGATCGACGTCGAGGGGGGCGAGCCGCTGCCGACCCTCGACGTTTGGTGGCAAAGCCCCCAAACCGAGCGGGTTCGGGCGCCCAGCCCAAAGCGCGAAGCCCAGGCGGAGCGCAAAACAAGCCAAGAGCAAGGGCATAGACAAGGAACAGATCGCGAGCAAGGCCAAACCGGAGCGGCGCGCGGCGTTCAAAACAAAACAGCGAACAGAGCCCCAAGCTTGGGCGCCGACGCCGACGCGCGAGCCAAAAACGTCTTCAAAGCCCCAGGGGCCGACTCCTCGGCCGAAACCAAGCTCGGCCCCGACAAAAGCGAGCGCCAAGCGAATCGCTCGCCGAACCGGAGCGCATCCCAATTCGACGATGCCGGCGAAGAGCCTTCGCTGGATTACTCGGGAATCGGGGTCGACGCCGGGGCCAAGGCGGATGCGATCAACTCACCCTTCGCCAGCCGGAAACCCGGAAAGACAGAAGGGCCTGCGGCTTCGCCTGCGCCCGACGCCGAATCCCGGGTCGAAGCGTCGGCCGCAACATCGGCGACGCCCCTCGAGCCGCGCCCGCCCAAGAACGAGACGAAACCGGATCGCCTTGAGGCTTGGGCGCCAAACTCGGCCCCCGATGACGGAGAAGCGGGCTTGGCGGAACGCGCCGCCGATCTGGAGATCGAACACGGGGCCTCGGCCGAGGCGGCCGCCGCGCCGACCGGATCCGACGAAAGCATTTTGGCGCCGCAAAGCATCGCCGCCGCCTTTGCCCGCAAAGAAAGGGAAATGCAGGAGCGGGAGCTTTTTCGGCCCGAGCCCGAGCAACCCGCCTTCGGCGCCGCTTCGGCGGTCGGCGCCGACACCGACGCCAACTCCGGAATCGAAAACAAAAACAAAAACGAAACCGCAGCGTTGGAGACCGACGCGCCGTTCCGCGCCCATTCCATGGCGACTTTGGGGCTCGACGGCGCCGACGCATCCTTCGCCGCGGCCCAAGACTCGGAAGAAACCGGCGGCAAAGCGCTCGGCGCGAACGGCGGCGCAGTTCCCGAGCAATTCCGGTTTAAAGACAGCGACAAGGCCGAAGGCGCGGCGTCCGAATCCGAAACCGAAACTCGGCCCGTCGACGCAATTGAGATCGGCGGGTGGCCTCCCATTCCTTCGGCCGTCGACGCCGACGTCGGCGTCGACGTCGATATTCGCGTCGATTCCATGGCGCAAAACGCGCGATCCGGCGCCTACGGGCGCGAGCGTTTCGACCTCGAAAACCAAGCGGCCCCGGCGCCGGATGATCAGCTCGAACAAACGGCCGCCGCCCCGTTCCCCGATTTCGACCTTAGCCATGACGATCCGACGCAGCGCAGCCGCGTCGAATCCGAGCCTTTCGCCCGGGCCGCCGATTTTGGCTCCTTTCCCGGGCAGGCTGAAGACGCCCCGGGCGCCGACGATCAAGCGTCGGGCATCTTGCCGCCCCCGGGCTTCGCTGACAGCTTGGCGTTCGAGATCGCGCCGCCAAGCGGCTTGGGCGAAACGGGCGGGGATCCTTCGGCAAGCCGCGACGGCGCAAACGTTCGAGGCGAGCGAAACGACGTCGCGGCGAGCGAAGAGCGCGACAAGGCTTGGGCCTGGGCCGGGTTCAAGGATGACGGCAAAGGGCTCAAAGCCGTCGAGGCAGGCGGATCCGAATCCCCGGCCTTCCGCCTTGATGGCGCCGACGCCGGCTTGGGCGCAGAAAAGCAATCTGAAGCGACAAATTGCGAAGAGACGCAGGGGGAAGGATCCTCGGGAAAATGCGATTCCTTGCTTCGCGCCGCGCCCGAGCCCGAGCCCGAGCCCAAGCCCGAGCCAAAGAGCGCCGCCCCGATCGACAGCCTGCGCTCCAACCCGTTTTATTTGCTGGGGGCGAGCCTGCGCGACGGCAAGGAGGCGATCGATCGCAAATCGGAGCTTCTGGCGCTGCGCCGCGCCGCCGACGACCATTCGCGTTTGGCCAACGAAATCGCCA
>CAJPTP010000220.1 GCA_905373555.1 uncultured Francisella sp.
GCCCGGAATGCGTCGCCTTTTCGCCTTTTCGCCGGCTCGCTTGGGGGAGACCCGCATGGACGCCAAAACCGCCATTGAGACGCGCCGATCGGTTCGCGGCTTTCTCGACCGGCCGGTGCGCGACGAGGATTTGAGGGAAATCCTGCGCTTGGCCTCGCGCTCGCCCTCGGGCGGCAACGCCCAGCCGTGGAAGGTCTACGTCGCGCGCGGGGAGGCCCTGCGCCGGGTCTGCGACGCTGCGGCCGAGGCGTTTTGGGCGACTTGGGAAAAGAAGCCGGGAAGCGAGAGATTCGCCGAAGCCTTCCCCTACTACCCCGAAAGCTGGCGCTCGCCCTACAGCGATCGGCGCCGGCAAAACGGCATGGAGCTGTATCGGCTGGTGGGGGTCGAGCGGGGCGATCGCGCGGCCCGAGGCCGGCAGGCGGCGAAGAACTTTCGCATGTTCGGCGCCCCCGTCGGGCTGTTTCTCACCGTCGCCGATTGGATGGGCGACGGCGCCAAGATGGATTGCGCCATGTTCGCGCAAACGCTGATGCTGGCCGCCCGCTCAATGGGGATCGACAGCTGCCCTCAGGCGGCGTTCAACAAGTACGCCTCCGTCGCGCTGCCCGCCTTGGGCGCGCCCGAGGGCGAGATTTTGGTCTGCGCCGTGGCCTTGGGCTACGAAGACCCCGACGAGCCCGCCAACGCCCTGCGCGCCCCTCGGGCGGGCGTCGACGAGTTCACGGTGTGGCTGGGATAGCGCCGTTGCGCGGGCCGCGCTCGGGCCCGGGGCGATGTTTTCGACGGTTTGGGGCCGAAGGGCAAGATGCAGGTTTATATCAACAACGTGAGGCGGCCGCGCTTCCCGGGCGGCTGCGCCTTCACCATCGGCAACTTCGACGGCGTGCATTTGGGGCATCGGCGGGTGCTGAGCCTTCTGCGCGAGCGCGCCGACGCCTTGGGCCTGCCCGCCGTCGCGATGATCTTTGAGCCGCAGCCGCAGGAGTTTTTCGCCAAGCGCCGAGGCGCCCCCATGCCCTTCAGGCTCACGCCCGCGCGCGACAAAATCGCGCTTTTGCGGGCCACGGGATGCCTTGACGCCGTGTGGGGCGTGCGCTTCGGCGAAGGCTTCGCCTCGGCGTCGGCCGAGGAGTTTGTCGAAAACGTCTTGGTGCGCGACTTGGGCGTGAAGTTTTTGATGGTGGGCGACGATTTCCGCTTCGGCAAGAACCGCGGCGGCGATTTCGCGCTGCTCGCGGCGAACCCCGCGTTTGAGACGATGCGCACGCCGTCGCTGTTGTTCGACAACATCCGCGCCTCCTCCACGGCGGTGCGCGAGGCGCTGTTTGAAGGCCGGGTGGAGGATGCGAACGCGATCCTGGGGCACGACTACTGCCTCACGGGCCGCGTCGCGCGGGGCAAAGGCATGGGCGGGCCGGTGTTCGGCTGCCCCACGGCCAACGTCGCGCTGTTCCCGCACCGCTATGCCCTGCGCGGGGTGTTCGCGATCGCGGCCTCGATCGAGGGTGAGCTCGACGCCCAAGGCCGGCCCATCCTGCGCGACGGGGTCGCGAGCTTCGGCGTCAACCCCACCGTCGAGCGGCTGGAGACGCAAAAGCTCGAGGCGCACCTGTTCGATTACTCGGGCGATCTGCTTGGGCGCAGGCTCACCGTGCGCTTCAAAAGCAAGCTGCGCGACGAGGTGAAGTTCGACGGCTTCGACGCGCTCAAAGCGCAAATCGCGCGCGACGCGCAGAAGGCCCGCGCGGTTTTGCGCGCCCTGCGCGGGCGCGGCCCCGCCCCATCCCCCGCCAAGTCGCGCAAGCCCGCCCGGGGGCGGGGCTTTGAGGTTTGAGGCTTTGCGGCTTGGGGGTTTGAGGCTTGGGGGTTTGCGTTTTGCGTTCGGGGTTTCGCGCCCGAACCGCCGAATCGGGCGCCAAGGCGGAAAATCTCCGTCTTGCCGATCGCGCGCAGGGCCTCGAAATCGCCGGAAATCGCCGGTAATCGCCGGTAATCGCTCGAAATCACGGAAACGCCGTCGAATCGCGCCGTCGCTTCGACGCCGCATCGGAATGCTTCGCAACCGCCCGGGACCGGGCGCAGCCGCGCCGCAGCTGAAAACAAAACGGCCGAAAGATCGCTATGGCAGATTACAGCAAAACATTGAACCTGTTGGACACCCCCTTCCCCATGCGGGGGAATCTTCCCAAGCGCGAGCCCAAGTGGGTGCGCGAATGGCAGGAAAAGCAACGCTACGAAAAGCTGCGCAAGCTGGCCAAGGGCCGGCAAAAGTTCGTCCTGCACGACGGCCCGCCCTACGCCAACGGCGACATTCACCTCGGCCATGCGGTCAATAAGATCCTCAAAGACATCATCGTCCGCAGCAAGACTTGGATGGGCTATGACTCGCCCTATGTGCCGGGCTGGGACTGCCACGGCCTGCCCATCGAGGCGATGGTGGAGAAGCTGCACGGCAAGAACATGCCGCCCGAGCGGTTCCGCAGCCTTTCGCGGGTGTATGCGAGCGAGCAGATCGAGCGCCAGAAAAAAGACTTCATGCGCTTGGGCGTGATCGGCGATTGGGCGCATCCGTACAAGACGATGGACTACAAGACCGAGGCCGAGACCGTCCGCGCCTTGGGCGAGATCTATCGCGAGGGCCTTCTGGCCAAGGGCAAAAAGCCCATCCACTTCTGCTTGGACTGCGGCTCGTCCTTGGCCGAGGCGGAGCTGGAGTACAAAGACGTCGAGTCTTGGAGCATCGACGTCGCCCTGCCCGTGCGCAGCCAAAGCATGGGGCGGGTCGAGGC
>CAJPTP010000221.1 GCA_905373555.1 uncultured Francisella sp.
GTTATCTTGATTGAAAACGGATAAAAACAATTATTTTTTATTTCAAAATATTGAACATTTGAAAGAACGTGGGCAACGGCGCCCAACCCGGGAGAGCGGGGGAATAAATGATATAATCCACGATTCTTTTCGGCGCCGCCCCCACCCCGCACACACCCGCCAAGCAGGGCCAAACGGGGCGGCGCAGCACACCGGCAAACACCACCTATGAGCACAGAAGATTTTCAGTTCGCCAAGGAGACGCTTCCCGTCGATTTGACGGACGAAATGGAAAAGTCCTATCTCGATTACGCCATGAGCGTGATCGTGGGCAGGGCGCTGCCTGACGTCCGCGACGGTTTGAAGCCCGTCCATCGCCGCAGCCTGTTCGCCATGAGCGAAATGGGCAACGATTGGAACAAGCCTTACAAAAAATCCGCCCGCATCGTCGGCGACGTGATCGGCAAATACCACCCCCACGGGGACACGGCGGTTTACGACACCATCGTGCGCTTGGCGCAGGGCTTCTCCATGCGCTACCCCTTGGTCGACGGCCAAGGCAACTTCGGCTCCATCGACGGCGACGGCGCGGCGGCGATGCGCTACACCGAAGTGCGCATGGCCAAGATCGCCACTCAGCTTTTGGTCGACTTGGACAAAGAAACGGTCGATTTCGGCGAGAACTACGACGGCTCGCTCAAAGAGCCGCTGGTTCTGCCCAGCCGCATCCCCAATTTGCTGGTCAACGGCTCCAGCGGCATCGCGGTGGGCATGGCGACCAACATCCCCCCGCACAACCTCGGCCAAACCATCGACGCGTGCCTGGCGCTGCTGCGCCATCCCGACATCACCCCCGAGGAGATCGCGCGCCGCCACCTGCCCGCCCCCGATTTTCCCACGGGCGGGATCATCTTTGGGCTTTCGGGCGTGCGCGAGGGCTATCTCACGGGCCGCGGGCGCATCGTGATTCGCGCCAAAACCCACATCGAGCCCTGCGGCCCGCGCGGCGAGCGCGAGGCGATCATCGTCGACGAGATCCCTTACCAAGTCAACAAGGCCAAGCTTTGCGAGAAAATCGCCAAGCTCGTGCGCGACAAGACCATCGAGGGCGTGCAGGAGCTGCGCGACGAGTCGGACAAGTCCGGCATGCGCATCGCCATCGAGCTTAGGCGCAACGAAAACGCTGCCGTCATCCTCAACAAGCTGTTCAAGCTCACCGACATGCAGTACTCCTTTGGCATGAACATGGTCGCCCTGGTCGACGGGCGCCCGCGCGTGCTGAACATCAAGGAGATTTTGGCCGAGTTCCTGCGCCACCGCAACGAGGTGGTGACGCGCCGGGTCATCCACGACCTGCGCAAGGCGCGCGAAAGAGCGCACATTTTGGAGGGCTTGGCCGTCGCGCTGTCCAACGTCGACGAGATGATCGCCATCATCAAATCGAGCCCCACCCCGCCCGAGGCCAAGCAGAATCTGACCGAGCGCGTGTGGCCGTGCAAGCTGGTCGAGGAGATGATGCGCCGCATCGAGGTCGATCCCGGGCAGTTCCGGCCCGAAGGGGCGCCCGCGCTTTGCGGCGCCCAAGAGGGCGGCTACAAGCTGACCGACTCCCAGGCCCAAGCCATTTTGGACATGCGCCTGCAGCGGCTCACGGGTCTGGAGCGGGAAAAGATCACGGGCGAGTACGCGCAAGTCGCCGAATCCATCGCGGACTATCTGGACATCTTGAGCAAAAAGGAGCGCATCGTCGCCATCGTCGAAGACGAGCTCAAGGCGGTCAAGGAAGAATTCGGCGACGCCCGGCGCACCGCGATCGACCCAGCGGGCGGCGACATCCCCATCGAGGAGCTGATCGCCCCGCAGGAAATGATCGTCACCGCCTCCAACGCGGGCTACATCAAAAGCCAGCCCGCGCAGAACTACGCCCCGCAAAGGCGCGGCGGCAAGGGAAAAATCGCGGCGTCGACGCGCGAGGAGGACTTCATCGTCTATCTGTTCAGCGCCCACACCCACGACAGCCTGCTGTTTTTCACCGACCGCGGGCGCTGCTTTTGCAAGATGGTCTACGAGCTGCCCGAGGGCTCGCGCAACGGCCGGGGCCGGCCGATCAACAACGTGATCGAATTGGCCGAGGGCGAGAGCGTGACGGCCGTGCTGCCCGTTCGGTCTTTCGGCGACGAGCGCTTCGTGCTGATGGCGACCGCCAACGGCACCGTCAAGCGCTGCCCGCTGAAGGATTTCTCGCGCATTCGGGCGGGCGGGTTGAAAGCCATCGGCTTGGCCGAGGGCGACACGCTCGTGCGCGCGCTGGAAACCTCGGGCGACGACGAGGTCTTCCTGTTCTCGTCCGACGGCAAAGCCCTGCGCTTTTCCGAAGGCTTGGTGCGCGCCATGGGACGAACCGCCCGCGGCGTGCGCGGCATGAAGCTTGGCGAAGGCCAAAAGATCGTCGACATGATCGCTTTGGACCCGATCGAGGACGCGGACAAGATGATCGTCGTCGCGACCGAGAAAGGCTACGGCAAACGCTGCAGGCCTTCGGACTTCCCGCTGCGCAACCGCGGCGGCCAAGGCGTGCTGGCGCTCAAGCGCAACGGCGCGGAAAAGGCGGGCACCGGCGTCGCGGCCGTCTCGGCGGCGGACGACGACGATCTGATGCTCATCGCCTCGGGCGGCGTGCTGATCCGCACGCAGGTCAACCAAATCAGGGAAACGGGCCGATCCGCCATCGGCGTGCGCCTGATCAATCTGGCCGAAGGGGAGACCTTGGCCTCGATCGAGCGCATCTCCGAGTACGACTTCGACGCGGCGG
>CAJPTP010000222.1 GCA_905373555.1 uncultured Francisella sp.
TTCCGCCCCGCGGCCCAAGGCGCTTGCCGGCGCAAACGCTTTTTTTCCCGGGGCTTGGCCGCCGCGTTTTATTGCGCCGCGAAAACCCAACGCCCAAAAACGGGCGCACGCCGCGGGCCCGGGCCGTTTTGTTGTTATAATCTAGCCTGATTCGGCCGACCGCGCGCGTTCGCCGCCCATCTGTCGCTTGAATTCAGAGTCGGCGAGCCAGGCGGACGGACAGTCGTCTTCCCCCCGGCCCTTCGCGCCGAGCGCAGCGAGAGAAAAACATGTTCGATCACAAAATCGTATTCACGGGGCCGACCGGCAGCGGCAAAACGACCGCAATTTGCACATACAGCGACATCGAACCGGTGATGACCGAGGTCAAGGCCACCGACGACACGAAAAACATCAAAGACCAAACCACCGTGGCGATGGACTACGGCTCGGTCACTTTGGATGAGGAAACCAAGGTTCACCTTTACGGCACCCCGGGCCAAACCCGCTTCGACTTCATGTGGGAAATTCTGGGCAAGGGGTCGAAAGGCATCGTCATCCTGCTTGACCACACAAGGCCCAACGCCCTCCAAGAGCTCAAGTTCTATCTCGACAGCTTCAAAGCCCACATCAACAGCGTGCCCGTGGTCGTGGGCGTGAACAAGTTCGACGCCCAGCCCAACAACGGCCTCACGATCGACGACTACTCCAAGGCCATCACGGATGCGGGCTATCCCGCCGACATCGAGGTCATCCCCGTCGACGTGCGCGTCGAGGAGGACGTGCGCCTGTTGATCATGACCCTGCTGTTCGCCATGCCCAGGGCCTGATTTTTCCCCTCATTGATCCCACCGCCCCGGCTTGGGCGCGAATTTTGGGCGCCGGAACGGCGCCCTGAGTTTGCGAGCAAAGGACACGCCTGAGATGAGCGAGGAATTGGGCTCCCAAGCCCAAAGCGCGACAAAGGGAGCCGAAACGCGCCAAAGCCTGCGCAAGGTTCTGGCCAAGCTTTTCGGCAGCGCGCTGCGCGCCTTGCGCAGCGACAAAACGCTGACGGTCGCGACGGCCGTCTTCGTCGCGACGATGCCCGTCGTCTTGGCCGTCAGCTTTGTGACGGAAAACATTCTGTCCAAGCACCGGGCGAGGCTTGTCGCCGTCCACGGCGCGCAAACCGCCTTTCATCTGGTCATTCGCGACCTGTACAAAGTCCAAGTCAACTACGGCCAAGACCCCAACAGCCCCTTTTTGGCGACCGTGATCGAGGATCTGTCCGACAACCGCGACCGGCTCAACCGGCTGTTCGGCGTCTTCGAAAACGGCGGGATGCTCTACAGCCCGACCGACTCGCCCGGCCGCGCCATGAAAAACGTCCGGCTCAAGCCCTTGGCCGAAACGGGCGAGGACGTCTTGCCGGCCTACATCGACGACGCCCGCACGCAGTGGGCGCCTTTGGACGGCTTCATCGGCAGTTACCTGCGCGGCGCCCACGACATCAAAACCGACCCCATCGCGCTGGATCACGCGATCGTGCGCTCGATGGTGGTGAGCAACAAGATCGCCGAGGATTTCACCGACGCCGCCGAGGCGATCGAGCAAAAGATCGCCCGCCGCGAGCTGCTCGCCGACGCCTGCATGCTGCTTGGCATCGCTTTGTCGGCTCTGTACATCGTCTTTCTGTTTTTGGACGGGCTGCTCAAATCCGACCGCAAGGACGCCCAGAAAAAACGGCTCAGCGAGCGCTTCTCGCGGGCCATCAACGTCGTGGGCGACGGGGTGCTGTTCATCGGCCCCGACCTGCGCATCCGCAAAGACCATTCCGACAAATTGCAGCGCATGCTCGGCCTTCCCGAACCCATCGAGGACGGGGCGAGCTTCATCGAGACCATCGGGCCGCTGCTTGACGGGCAGACTCTGTCCACCCTGACCGACTTTTTGGCGCAGATGTTCAACGGCCACGCCCGCGAAAAACTGATGCAGCGGCTCAACCCGCTGCAGCTGGTGGCGGCCAAGCCCGACCCCGCGCCCGTGGTCGCGGCGCGCGCGCGCGGCCGGCGCGGAGGGCAGGGACGCGGGCCGGCCGCGCTTTTTGAGCTTCTCCTTCAGCCGGGTGGTGATCGACGGCAAGATCGACCAGCTCATCGCGACCGTCGCCGACGTGACCGAAATCCACGCCCTGCGCGTCAAGCTCGAAGATGAGACGGAGCGCTTCGAGCGCGATTTGCGCCTGATCGATTCGATGCTGTCGATGAAGCGCCGGGATCTCAAGCGCCTGATGATCCTGACCAAAGACAGCATTTGGAAAATCAACCAAGTGCTCAAGCGCCCGGGCGGCGCCAAGGAGGAATTGGGCGCGAAGCTCGCCGCCATCTCCGAGGTCGCGGGGGCGCTGCGCGACGCGGCCGCCGATTCGGAGTTCGGCGAGATCGAGAAGCTGTGCGTCGACGTTCTGTCCTCGTCGCGCGATCTGTTTCGCGCCCAGGACGTCACGGGCGACGACTTCTTCCCCATCGCCGTGTCCTTGGAGCGGCTGCTCAACCTGCTGATCGAAATCGACGGGCTGTGCTGCAAGATCGACTATTTCGGCCCGGGGCGCGCCTCCCAAACCCCCAAGGGAAAAAGGGAGAAGGCGCAACGGGCGGGCAATGGGTCGCTGTGCTCGGGCGAAAACGCCGCGCCAAGCGGGATTGCGGGCGCGGGCCTCGCCGAGCCGCCAAACGCGCGCTTTGGCTTCTCAGAGCAAGGCGAAAAGACCGAGGCCGAAGACGAAGACGAAGGCGACGCCGACGCCGAAGATGAGAG
>CAJPTP010000223.1 GCA_905373555.1 uncultured Francisella sp.
GGCAGAGGGCGCGCATCGCTTGAGCCGCGCCCCGCTCAATAGCCCATGGGCCCGCCCGCGGCGAGCGCGGAAAAATCCACGTCTTCCCCGACCGTGACGGAAAGCATCGTCCCGGGCTCGACGATGCGCCGTTTCGCCTTTGACCCGAACCCGCCCCATGTCGGCCGCCCGCCGTAACCGGGGCCGATGTTGACGCTAATTCCCGATTGGCTTCGGGCCCCAAGCCGCTCGTCAAGCTTGCCCAAGGCGTAATTCTTGGCGTCGCTTGCAAGGGCGGCCGCCGTTTCGGCCGCCGCATTGACCGCCGCGTCGGCCAAAGCCGAAGGATCCAAATGGCGATCGGCGCCGAATCCCGCTCCGGAGCCCGGCAAATCCGCCTCGACGCCTTGGGGCGTGACGACGCGCAGCCACAGCGCGGGCGCGCCCGAATCCGCGGCGCCGACGCGATCCGAAACCGCGTTGACCCGGCCCAAGATGCGCGAGCCCTTGGGCACCAAAGTCTGCGCGCCGTTGGCCGAGCGCGCGTCGCGCGCGACCAGGCAGCGAACCGGCCCCGGCTCGGCGGAGTCGATGCGCGTTTCCAAAACGCAGTCGATCGACGTTCCCGCCGCCAATACCCACGAGCGATCCGTCAACGGCAAGCGCGCCCGCGCCATGGCCGATCGCGTCTCGGTCTCGCCCACGTCGATCAGCATTTGCGGATTGTCGGGTTTGCTTTCGGCCGGCGCGCCGCGCCCGACGGGCTGCGGCGCCGGCGCGGGCCCGGGCGCTTCGGGGGCGATGGGCTCGGCGTCGGGCTTGGGCTCGGGGGGCGCGGGCTCTTCTTGCCCGGGCTCAAAGGCCGGGGGCAAGGGGTAGTCGGGAAAGGTTTTTTCGTATTGGTTGGCGATCAGCTCGGGCTTGGCGCCCGCGCCTTGTCCGGGCGTGGGAAACGCGGCGCCCAGCGCAAACAGCGCCAGAAGACAGCCCGCGACGGCCCAAGCGGCCTTGGCGCCGCGGCTTTTGCCCAAGGCCGCGGATTGGGCGGCGCGCGGCAGCCCGCGCTCGCCCCTGCCCGCCCCGATTCGGTCTTTGAGGTCGGCGCCCGCGTTGTTTGGGCCGGGCGGCGGGGAAGCGTATTTTTGGAATCGCCCGCTTAAGGCGCCCAAGCTCCGCCGCGGCGCCCCCGCGAGGCCCGCGTCGCCCCCGCCGATCGCGTCGCCGGGTTCGCGCGCCGCATCCCCCGAAGGGTCGGGCGGCTCGCCGAGCCCATCCCATTCGCCCTCAGGATCCGGTTGATCCCATCCGGCTTGAGCGGGGCCGCTTGGGGCGAAGGGCGCGATCTTTTCGTCTTGGGGGCGGATGGCGGCCGCGTTGGGGTCATCCGCGCTTTTTGCCGGCGCGGGCGCTGCCGCGCCCGGATCCCGGTCGTCCGGGGGCGCTGCGCGCAGGGGCCGGTCTCGCTTCAAGAGCGCTTCGCCCGCGCGCCCGGCTTCGGCGGCCTCGTTTTCAACCGACTCGTTCCCCCACGGAGCGCGGTTGTCGGACGTCGGCATGAAACAGTCCGGGTTCGGCCCGCCCGTTTCGCCTCGCTCTTCGCCGCGCGCCCGGAACGGCGCGGATGTCGCTGCGCCGGAAAGCGCGAAATCCGGGGATGTTTGCGTTTCTTCTCGTTCAGCCGAAAAGCAAGGCATCCTCATGCCCACCTTGAACAACCCCCCTTTCGGCTCCGATCCGGTTTCTTCCTCGGCCGCCAAACGCGCGCCCGCAGGCTCTTCCGAGGCGCTCCCGCACGATGCGGCTCGATTGGGTTCGGTTGCCGCCCCCGCAGAGCCGCCGCATTCCTTCCGCGCATCGGCGACGCCCATGATTTTGGAGTAAGCCGCGCGCGCTTCCGGTTTCCTGAACAGTGTTTTGCGCAGGCTCGCCAGCAGCGAAGGCGACAGTCGGCTCTCTTTTTCCGGCTCGCGGTCCGGCGCATCCGCCATTCCGGCCTGAGGGTCGGCGCCCTGATCGACCAAGCCGGGGTTGGCGCAAGCCGGGCCTGTCGAAGCGGGCGCGATTCGGGCGCCTGCCGGCTCGCTTGGCGCCGCCTCGGTCGGCGCATCCGATTCCGCGTCCGCGCCTTGGGGGGCCGTCTTGGCATGCGTCCGAAGCCGGGCTTCGTTGGGGGGTCGGGCCCGCGCCCGCGCCCGGCGCGCGGCGGTTTTCCGGGGCTTTTGCGGCAAGCGCGCCGTCTCGGCGGGATCGCCGGGATCGTTGGGATCGCTCGGCGCGCTCGGCGCGCTCGCCTCCCCTTGGGATGGTTGTCGGGCGAGCGCGGCGCCGGCCTTGACGGTCGCGTCGTGTTCGGGCGCCAATTCGCCGCTCGCCTTGTTTTTGCGCCGCGCCCGGGCGGCGGCTCGGGGCTTTTCGGTTTCGGTTTCGGTTTCGGCGCAGGCCGGCGCAAAACGGCCCTGCGCTTCGGGGGCGGTCGCTTTGGGGGGCGAATTGCCCGCGCCTGCGGCCGCCTTCGGGTTCCTCGCTGGGTCGGCTCGGCGCCTCTTGGCTTGGGCTTGGGGCGCGGTTGCGGCGGAAGGGACCTCTTTGTTGGCTTCGCCGTCGGCCGGGGCCTGGATCATGGCTGCGCCCTTGGCCTCGGTCTTGGCTTTGGCCTTGGCCTTGGATTTGGCCTTGGCCTTGGCTTTGCTCTTGCCCTTGTTCGGGGCGCCCGCGCCCGGGTTGGATCGTTTTGCCGTTTCGCCGTTGGATTGCGGCGGCGAAACGGCTCGGGGGGCGTCGTCTTGGTC
>CAJPTP010000224.1 GCA_905373555.1 uncultured Francisella sp.
CACCAGAAGCGGCGGGTACACCTCGATTTTGTTGTCAAAAGAAGATGAGACCATACCCAAGCCTCCGCGCCCGCGCCGATCGCATTCTTGCGCGAGCGCCGTTGCCGCCGCGCTGCGCCGCCGCATTTTACCATGCGCCGCCAAGCCGTCCGGCGCCGAACCCAAACGGCGAGTCGGCCCGGGGTGAAGGCCGGGCTCCAAAATGCGCGGCAAACCACCCCGCTTCGCAGATTTGGCAAAGCCGAAAACCCGCAAAGTTCGTTTTTTTGCTGCGCAGCATTTATAATCGTCTAAGCGCCGCTTTCGCAGCGCCCCTCGGCCGGTTTGCCGCCCAACCCTTTCGGGCGCAGATTCTCGCCCGAAACGAACCGGGATCCTGCCTTTGGCCCTCCCCGCGCCCGGTTCGGCCGGCAACGGCCCCGAAACCTCGTTTTTGATCTTCGGCGATGCGAGCGCGGGCGGGAAGACGCTTGCCGGAGCGCGGCGAAACCAACCATTTTCGGCCGGATTTGGGCGGAAGCGGCCCGGATCCGGCCCGGGCCTTGCGCAAGGCTCGGCGCCTCGCGAGGCGCCCAATGCGCCAATCGAAACGACGCGAAGCGCCGCTTCGCCCAACAAGGACACGTCATATGCGAGTGTTGATCACGGGCTCGCGCGGCCAAATCGGCAGCGCGTTGAAGAAAAACGTTCCCGAAAACTGGGAAATCATCGCCACCGACCACAACGTGCTGGACATCACCGACGTCAACGCGGTCGAGTCCGTCGTGGCCAGCTTCCAACCCGACGCCATCATCAACACGGCAGGCTTCACCAACGTCGAAAAGGCCGAGCTGCCCGAAAACCTCGACCGCGTGTTCGACGTCAACGCCACGGGCCCGATGAACCTCGCGAAGGTCTGCCGGGCCCAGGGGACGCGGCTTGTGCACATGTCGACCGACTACGTCTTTTACGGCCAAAACTCGGGGAAGTATTCCGAGGTCGATCCCCCCTGCTCGGTCAATGTCTACGGCCGCAGCAAAATCGCGGGCGAGCTGCTGGCGCTGGCCAACAACCCCAACACGCTGATCGTGCGCACATCCCACCTGTTTGGCGAGGGCCCGCGCAACTTCACGCGCAGGCTCATCGAGCGCGCCCGCTCGGGCGAAGAGCTGGTGATGGACAACCGAGGCCGATTCAACCCCACCTACGTCAACGACTTGGCCAACAAGCTCATCGACATCGTCCAAAGCTACCCCCAAGCCAAGGGCATCTTGCACTGCGCGGGGCCGGATTCGGTGAACGCCTTGGATTACGCCAACCAGATTTTGGAATTGGCGGGCATGGGCGACGTCGAGATCAAGGTCGGCAAGGAACCCAACCTCAAGGCGCCGCGCCCCATCAACAGCGCCTTGGACACCAGCCTGCTCAACGAGATGGGCATTGTTTTCGTGCCGCTCAAGGACTCCTTGCAAACCTGCGTGCGCAACATCATCGCCGAAGCGGACGCCAAATAAGCCCATGGCGCAGGGCAAGCTTGGGGATCCGCAGGCGGGGGCCAAGATCGTCGTCACGGGCGGCTTGGGGTTTGTCGGCTCCAATCTGGTTTCGCAACTGCTGCGCCCGCATCGCTTCGCGCCCAAGGCGCGGCAGCGCGAAAGCCTTCACGGCGAGAACGGCGGCGCCGAGTTTTGGCGCCCCGATCGCGCCCAAATCCTGATCGTCGACCGAGAATCCCTGGGCGCCGATCCCGCCAATGTCGCGCATCTTGCGCCCGAGGCGTCCGAGGGTCGGCTGAAGCGCCTTAAGCTCGACGCGCGCGACGGACCCGCCTTAGCCGACGCTTTGCTCGAGTTCGACCCCGATTGCGTCTTTCACCTCGCCGCCGAATCCCACGTCGACCGCTCCTTGGCCGACCCCGCCGGCTTCGTCGACGACAACGTCATGGGAACGCTCGGCGTTTTGGAGGCGTGCCGGCGGCTGCAAAGCCGCAAGACGGCTCAAGAGGCGCCTTTTGCGCTGATCAGCGTCTCCACGGACGAGGTGTACGGCGACAACCGCCCCGTGTTCGCCGGCCGGGGCGCCGCCCCCGCGGGCGGATCCGCCGAAGCGCGCCTGTTCGACGAGCGCAGCCCCCTTCTTCCGTCCAACCCTTACGCGGCGAGCAAAGCGGCTCAGGATTGCTTGGCACTGTCCTACGCGCGCTCCTTCGGCCTTCCCGTCTTGGTGAGCCGCGCCTCCAACACCTACGGCCGAGGGCAATGGCCGGAAAAGTTTTTGCCCAAGCTGATCGCCGCGGCGCTGACGGGGCTGCGTTTTCCCCTCTACGGCGGCGGGCGGGCCAAACGACGATGGCTGCACGCCGCGGATCACGCCCGGGCTCTGATCGCGCTGTGGGAGAAAGGGCGGCCCGGGGAGATTTACAACATCGCGGGCGGCGAGCCGATCGCCAACGTCGAGTTTGCGAGGCAAGCATTGGGCAAACTGGCTTTGTGCCTGCAAATGGGCGCAGGCGGGAGCGGCGGCCCGGGCGGTTGCGAAAGCCGAAGGGACCAAGGCGGGGAGCGGGAGCGAATCCTTTCCCGGATTCGCTCGGAGGCCGTCCTTGATCCGACGGCGGCCGACAGGCCCGGGCATGACGACGACTACGCCATGAGCGACGACAAAATCAGACTGGGCGCCTGCGGCGAATCCAAAGAAAACGGCGAGCCGATTTGGACGCCCGCCGTCGATTTCGAGGCCGGATTGCTCGACGCGGTCTGGGCCGCCGCCAATCGGCTTCGGCCCGATTT
>CAJPTP010000225.1 GCA_905373555.1 uncultured Francisella sp.
CTTTGTCCTTTTCTTTGTCCTTTTCTTTGTCCTTTTCTTTGTCCTTTTCTTTGTCCTTTTCTTTGTCTTTGTCCTTGTCTTTGTCCTTCTCCTCGTCCTTGCCTTCGCCTTCGCTCATGCCCTCGGCCGCGCGTTTCGCGTCCGCGGCGTCCGCTTGGGCGGCCTGATCGGTTGGGCCGGCGCCGTCGCCTTGGGGCGCCGCGGCGTCCGCGCCGGCCGGGCGCGGCGCTTCGGTTTGGCTTGGGGCCTCCCCCGCGTCTTGAGCCTTGTTCCCGCCGTTGCCCCCCGTCTCGTCTTTGCTCTTTGCCGGATCCGGGGCGGTTTGCGTTTGGATCTTGATGCGCAGCCGGATGGGCTTGCGGTTGGCGGAGCCGCGGGCGGGCATGGGAAAGGCGCTGCGCCGGCGCTCTTCCTCGCGCTTTCGCTCTTCCTCTTCCATTCGTCTCTTGCGCCGCTTGTCGGCTTCGGAGCCGAAGCCGCTCAAAACGGGGTCGGCCCGGCGCGCCTTGGCCAAGCCGGGCGACAGCAGCAAAACGACGATCGCCAAGGCGCCGCCGACCCAAGGCCGGCTGCCGCCGAAGGCGGCGAACGGGGTTTCGCCCGTCCGGCCCTCGATTTGCCCGCGCAGGGCGCCGCGCGTGTCGCGCGGCAGTTGGGCGACGACGTTGCCTTTGTGGTCGATGATGGCCGTGAGGCCCGTGTTGTTGGCGCGCAGGACGTATCGGCCGAGCTCCAAGGCGCGCGCCTGAGAGTGCTGCAGCTGCAAGTCGCGCGCGGCCGAATCGCCGAACCACGCGAGGTTGCCGATGTTGGCCAAGGCGCTCGCGCCTTTCGCGTTGCGCAGGATTTCGTCGCCGAAGCCGTCCTCGTAGCAAATGTTGAACGCCACGCTTTGGTTGGCCAAATGCATGGGCTTTTGCCCCTCGGAGCCGGGCCGCTGGCTGTTCATGGGGATGTCCATGAGGTTGTAGGCCCACCCCGTCAGCGCGGGGTAGGGGTCGAATTCCCCGAAGGGCACGAGGTGGCGCTTGGAGTAGCTTTCGTAGGTCGAGACGTCGTCGCCGTCGCGCGCGTCGCTCAAGTTCAAAACCGAGTTGAGGAACATTTGCGAGCGCGGGTCGAACGTGAAAATCCCCGTCGCCAAGGCCGAGCCGTTGCGCTTGGCGATCCCCGACAGCTGCGGCAGAAGGCCGCGCGGGAGCATGTCGGGCGAAAGCGGGATGGCGGTTTCGGGCAAAATCACGATGTCCGCCCCCGTCTGCTGCGCCACCATGTCCTGGTACATCCGGATTTGATCGGCCATCAAGCCCATGTCGAACTTGAGGGTTTGCGGCACGTTGCCTTGGATCAGGGCGACGGTTGCCCGGGTTCCGTCGCTTTGGGTGAAATCGGGGGACACGCGCTGCAGCCACCCGCCGCAGGCGACGACGCAGGCCGCGGCGAGCAGCGCCGCCAAGCGCTTGAGCAGGCCCATGCGCAGCATCGACGCCGCGAGCAGGCCCGCGACGCAGACGGTCGCGAAGCCGACCCCGTACACGCCCGCGACGGGCGCGAAGCCCGAAAGCGGCGATTCGTTGATCTGCGAATAGCCCACCGCCCCCCAATCGAAGCCCGTGAAGGCGCGGCCGCGCAGATATTCGCCCAAGGCCCACGCCGCGGGAACGCCCAAGCTCAGCTTCAACGCGGGCGAGACGCGCATCAGCGACGCGAGCCACATCGCCGCTGCGGGAAAAAGCGCCAAGTAGGCGGGAAGCAGCGCGGTGAGCGGCAGGGCGTAGACGGCCGGCATGCCCGCGACGTCGTGCAAGGAGGCATACACCCACCAGTTGTGGGCGATAAAAAAGCCCAAGCCCCAAACGTAGGCCAAAGACGGCGCGCGTTTGGGCCAAGCGCGCGCCAGCGCCAGGAGGGCGAACAGGCAGGCCGGCGCCACGCCCCACATCCGATGCGGCGCGAACGCCAAGTTCATCGCCCAGCCCGTCAAGGCGGCCGCAACATAGGCCAAGGCGACGAAACGCCGCGACTCGGCGCGCTCGTCCGGGCTTGCGGCCCCCGAGCCGATCGAATCCGAAGATGAAGGCATGCGCCCTCCCCACCGACAAGCCGCCGCTGCCCTCCCGGCTTGGGCCGGGGCGGTCGCGGCAAAGCGAAGGTCTTGCAAAGATTTGCGACAAATGAGTTGCGACAAAAAAAGGGCCGAATCCCGGCCCGGCGCCCGCCCGGGGCATGCGGGAATGGGTGGCATGCCCCGGCCGCCCGGGCGTTTTGCCCGCGGCCGCCTTCGGGCGTCTTGGGCGCGCGAATCCATATCGATTGTTCGGCTAATCTTTTTGCCCGCGCCCTTCGGGGCTTTCTTGGCCGTCGGATCCGGGCGGCTGCATGATCAGCGTGTGCACGCGCCGCCGGTCGGCCCGGGCCACCGTGAAGACCCAACCGTCGATGGCCAGCCGCTCGCCGCGCTTGGGCATGCGGCCCATTTGCGTCACCACCAGCCCGCCCACGGTGTCGACCTCGTCGTCGGAAAAATTCGTGCCGAGCTTTTCGTTGAGATCCTCGATGTAGGTCGTCGCCTCGACTCGGTAGCGGCCGTCCGGCATGGGCGCGATTTCCTCCTCGCTGCCCTCGGCCTCCCAGTCGAACTCGTCCTCGATCTCGCCCACCAGCTGCTCGATCACGTCCTCGAAGGTGATCACCCCCGACACGCCGCCGAACTCGTCGACCACGACCGCCAAGTGGAAATGGCGGGCGCGAAAATCGCGCGCCATGT
>CAJPTP010000226.1 GCA_905373555.1 uncultured Francisella sp.
GCATGGGCCCGACCGTCAAAGGCCAAACCTTGGTGCGCGTGGGAGCGGGGGAAGAGTGGCCCGCCTTTGTCGAGCAGTGCGCGCGTTTGGGCCTTCGCGGCGTCCAGTTCTTGGCCGACATTCCCGGCGCCGTCGGCGGCGCGGCGGTTCAAAACATCGGCGCCTACGGCCAAGAGGCGGCGAAAAGCATCCAAACCGTGTATGGGATTGATTTGCTCACGGGCGAAACGCGGGCGCTTCAGCGCGACGAATGCCAATTCGGCTATCGCCACAGCGTGTTCAAAACGAAGCCGATGCGCTCCTTTTTGGTGTTGGCGGTCGATTTCAACTTGAGCCGCGCGGCGGCCCGAGCCGCCGATTACCCGGGGCTGGGCGAGGAGCGCGAGCGCTTGCTGGAGGAAAGAAACAAAGCGGCCGCGCTGGCCCCCGAGGGCGGGGCGGCGTTGCTCGAGCAGTTCAGGCGGCTGCAAAGCCAATCCTTGGACGGCGCGCTGAAGGCATACGAGAGCTTGGCCCAAGAGTTGAGCGGCAAGCCCGCCGGCGAAGGCGCCGACGGGCCGAAGGGAAGGGATCCGCGCGTTTTGGGGCGCGAAGGCGAGCCTTGCCGCAACCCCTTGGGCTGCGGGGAGCCTTGGCGCTTCTTTGAGCGGGCGTACCAAAGCTCGGGGCTGTTTTGGGCGATCGTCGAGGAATCCAATGAGTCGGGCAAAGGCCCCGCGCTGGATGCCTTGGCGGTGTCCAGGCTGCGCGCCCGCAAGCTGCCCGACCCGCGGACGCTGCCCAATCTGGGCAGTTACTTCAAAAACATCGAAATGCCCTTGAGCGACGCGAAGCGGCTGCAAATCGACGCCCCCGATCTGCCGATTTTCGAGATTTCCGCCAAGTACAGCCGGCCAAAGGCGAAAATCCCCGCCGCTTATCTGCTCGACAGGGTGGGGATGAAGGGCCGCCGCTGCGGCGGCGCCGTCGTCAATCCTCTGCATCCCTTGGTTTGGCTCAACGCGGGCGGCGCCGGCTACGAAGATTTCGCCCGGTTGGAAAACGACGCCAAGACGGCGGTCAAGGAACGCTTTGGGGTGGATTTGGAGCGCGAGCCCGTGGGTGATTGGAATTAAGGCCGGGGAACGCTTGAGGCCAAGCGGCGCGAAGGTCTTGTCATTGCCGTTGACGCCTTGCTGTTGATTGGAAAATCACAACATATTGTTTGTCATTGGAATTCTTCGTTTTTGCGCGACAACCCGATAAAACTGCGCTAAGCGCGCAGAGCGTTCGCAAAGTCATTGGGAAAGTATGAAGAGGGATTGATATCAAAAAAAAACAATAAAAAACACCATGAAATCATGTCGCAACTGCTTCTTTGGCTGTCGTGTTGCGCCGGCTCGAAGAAAAGCAATCCGAACCTTCAATGGTTGCTTGAGAGCTTTCCTTTTGATTTTCCCGCGCCGGCGCAAACAACTCGGACTAAAGAGGGCGTCAACGCTTCTCGCATTCTTTTCCAAGTTATTTTCATCGCGGTAAAGGGGCGGCGCCGTTGCATGTTTGAATCGAGTTGAAAGATGGCTCAAATCGGCATTCCAATCGCCCGGCGCGGCGTTTTTTGAATCGGATTCGATTCCGACGGCGGAAAGCCAAAAATGAACAGGACGACAGCCCATGGGGCGGCTTGGATCACTTTTTTATTACTATATTATTGAATGAATTTTATTGCTCACAAAGCCGATTCTGAGGCATTTTTCCCTTACTTTCGCGGCTTTGTTTTATGCTATGATCCGTCGGTTGTTGGGCCGCGCATGGATATCGGTGACATTGCGGTTGGGGCTGCGGGAGAGGTCGCTTCGCTTCGCTTCGGTCGCGGTCGGTCTTGGGGATGCTTCGGCGCCTTGGGCCGGCGCCCATGTCTTGCGGCGGCGTCCGCCGCTTCAACCCTCCCGTTTCGAATCCGTCCGCGAAGCCTTGAACAGGCGGCGCGACTTCTCGCGCGCCGAACACTTGCAACCGAACGGACAAAAACAAAAAATGGCTAGGGCAAAAGGCAGCATCACTGCCGAAAAAATCATTGAGGCCAGTCTGGAGCTTTTCAACAAGGAAGGCGAGCGATTCATCAGCACCAACCACATCGCCACCTACCTGAACATGAGTCCGGGCAACCTGTATTATTATTTCCGCAACAAGTACGAGATCATTTCCCGCTTGTTTCAGCGCTACTGCAAAGAGCTGCTGGAAATCATCGACGAGTCGAGTTCGCCCTCCACGGGGGAGGAAATCGTCGGCTTCGTGTGCCGCATGTTCGACGCGATGTGGAAGTACCGGTTCTTCTTTTTCGACGTCAACGGCGTGCTGTCCAAAGACGAGTCGCTGATGACCGAGCACAACGAGTTTGTCGCGGTGGAAATTCCCAGACGCATGGTGACGTTCGTGCGGGGCATGCGCGACAACGGTTTGTTGAAGGTGCGTGAGGAAGAGCTCACCGAGTTTGTCGTCAATTTTTGGATCATTCTCAAATATTGGTTCGTGTTCGATCGGGCCGTTCTTCTCAACGAGGATTTGAATCAGTCCAAGAGGCATGGGGTGGATCAGGTGGTTTGTTTTTTGCGCCCCTATTTGGCCGATTTCGCGATGGAGGGGATGGAGCGCGCCGCGAGAGAGATCATCGGCGCCGCCGATTTCGGCAAGAATTGATCGCTCCCCGTCGCTTGCCTTTGCCGCCTCGGTTTTGTCTACGGTAGTCAGTCATAGAGGTGCG
>CAJPTP010000227.1 GCA_905373555.1 uncultured Francisella sp.
TCCTTGCGCCGCCGCCCGCCGCCGAAAGGGAGAGAATGGCGCCTTTGCGGCCAAACGGGCATCAAAGCGCCGGAATGGAACGAATTGTTGGCAAGATTGGCAAGATCAATCCGGCCAATTTAACGAATTTCTGCGGCAATCATTTACCGAACATTTATTGATTATTAAAATAGCGTCAAAGTGATTCGGCGAAAACGAAGAAAAATCTGCGGCAACCTTGCCTCTTTCGTGGCGCGGCGCGCTGATGGCAGCATCCGGCGCGAGTCTCGTCACGCATCGAGGGGGCGCGCAGAGAAAGCGAAGACGGGGCCGCGGGGCCGATCGGCGCCGCAGCCTCACCTTAGGAGCGTCGCATGTTGAAAAGAAACCTCAGCGAGGAGAGCATCTACATCAAAATTTTGCGGGCGCGCGAGTCCGTGCTGGCTTTTTTCAAGCCGGTGTTTCGGCGTTACAAAATGACCGAGCAGCAATGGCGGATTTTGGCCACCCTCCAGCAGCACGATCTGATCACCTTCAACGAGCTCGCGGACGTCACCTTGATTTTGCGCCCGAGCCTCACGGGCATCCTCAACCGTTTGGAAAAGCGGGGCTACGTTCAGCGCCTGAAGATCGAGGGCGACCAGCGCAAGGTGTCGCTGCGGCTGACGGCGGACGGCGAGAGCATCTGCAACGAAATGCGGGGGCCAATCAACGAGCAGTACGCCAAGGTCGCGGCGATGTTCGAGGAGGATGAGTTCGAGCGCCTGTGCAAGGGCTTGGATGTCCTCAACGAGTTGGCCGAGGATCAGCGCGCCCATTCGTCGCAGTTTTATTGACGCAAAGTTGTCGGCGACGGGGCTTCCGGGTTCTTTGTTCGGCATGGAAAAGGCGCCTTCGGGGCGCTTTTTTTATTATGGGGAAAAAATCAAGCGGATTTTGCCCGATTCAGGGCGAATCCTGCCTTTGGCGCCCCCGCGATGCTGTATACTGTATAAGGATGCGGGCTTTCCGTTTTTCTTTGGCGTCAATGCGTTGCCTCGATTCTGCCCGCTTCGGGCGCCCGCAGTCGGCGTTTTGCCTTTTCAATGTTGTCTTATTCTTGGTTTTGTTTGGCTTCGGCTCGGCGCCTCTTTTTCGTTTGAATCGGGCTTCGCCCGGCCGGGCGCCGGGCTTGCAGCGCAAGGATCGCATCGTGACCCAATCCAGGCTGTTTGCCACGCCCAACCCATGCCGCGGCGTGTGCGAGTGCCTGCCCGACAGCCAATACTGCCGCGGGTGCTTCCGCACGCGATCCGAGCGGCAAAATTGGGATCGGTTCACCGACGACTGCAAGGTCGCGGTGCTGCGGGCTTGCCGGATCAGGCGGCGCAATTACATTCGCAAGAGACGGCCCGATTTGTTCCCCGGCCGAACCGCGGCGGCCGAGCCTGCGGCCGAGGCGGTCATGACGGCTTATGAAAGAGGCCCCGACGGCGTTTTGGCGGTGAATGCCGTCCAAGCCGAGCTGTTCGACGGATCGCTCGAGCTCGAGGCGGGCTTGGGATCGGGCTCGGAGTCGGAGTCGGGGGCGGGCGCTCAAGCGCGATCCGGGCGCGATTTGGATCTGTGGGGCAATCCCGTCGACGCGGAGGCGATGGAGGCCGCGCGTCGAGCCGAGGAGCGGGAAAGCCGCGAGCCGGCCGCCCGGGCCGGATCGCCCGCCCGGGCGGCGCTCGATTGGACGCCGCCCATGAGCGTGGACTTGTTCGGCGAGAGCGGGGCTTGAGGCCCGGCATTGGCGCCGCCCCGCGGGATCGGCGTTTGCCCTTCGTTCGCGCCGCCCGAGCCTCCGGGAGGCTGGGCAAACCCATTGCATGCAAAGGACACGCGGTATGAAATCGTTGCGTAGGGCGTCGAATGGGAAGGCGAAGGGATGGCGGGGCGGGGCAAGGCTGCCCGCCGTTTTCGCGGCCGCCGCCGCATTGGCTCTGTCATCCTGCGCGGGCGCGCAAGACGCCTCCAAGGGGTCCGGGCCCGCCGCCGAGCCCGCGACGATGGATCGCTCGAACCGCTCGGATCAAATCGACGCGACGCTCGCCCGCTTCGCGCGAACGCGCGAGCTGCCCACGTCTTGGGTCGGGATCGGCGAATCCGACCGCTTGGGCGCCGATTTTTCGGTGGGCGAGGACACGATGGAGATCAGCTCAGGTTTGGCGACGTTCCACGGCAGGACGCTTTACGACGAGCTCTCGCCCGACATGGCCGACGCCAACGTGCCGCAGCACAAGGCCGCGATCGCGCAGTGGGTGGTCAACTGCGAGGAAAACTCGATGATCGTGCTGTCCACCTCGTTGTTCGACGAGCAAGGCAAACTCATTCGCTTCGAGCGCTTCGACCCCAAGAAGTCGACTTTCCTGCCCATCCAAAGCGGCACGGTGGCGCAAACGCAGCGCGACTACGTGTGCGGGAAGCTCGGCGCGGCGACGGCGCCCGAGATTAAGTTCTCGGACAAACCCGGCAAATCCGGAAGATCCGGAAAATCCGGCAAAAAGCGCTCAAAAGCGCGCAAAAAGAGTTGACAATCAACCCAACGACTGAACAACGTCGACGCCGGGCTTTGCCCGGCGTCGTTTTTTGGCGGGCGCAGGCGATGCTTGGGCGATGCTCGGGCGGGCAGCCCGGGCGAGGGCGCGCGGCGCTTGGGCCGGCAAGGGCGGGGCGATGGTTTATCCCGAAAATTTTGACGTGATTGTCGTCGGCGGCGGGCATGCCGGCGACGACAAT
>CAJPTP010000228.1 GCA_905373555.1 uncultured Francisella sp.
CGCTATGGGCCTGCGCCCGCCGACGACAAAGCCGGCGCTCTTTCTTGCCCAACGCTTTGGTAGGTCGGAATGACGGGATTGGGCGCGCCCATGGGGATCGAGACGAAGCGGTAATTGGTTCGGGCGCCGTCGGTTCCGAAAATCTGGCACCAATAGACTTCGCGCTTGGGCGTCACATAGACCCCCACACCAATGTCCGTGAACTCACGCTTCACCAAGTTGGCGTAATGCCCCGGGCTGCGGCGCCACTGCTCGACCGCCCCCTCGCCCGACATGGAGTGGTTCATGGCCAAGTTTTCGCCGCGGTGCCGCCCCCCGAAGATGGGGTTCAAGGCCCCGCTGCCGTCGGGGCGCGTGTGGGCGAACTTGACGGACGATTCCTTGGCCCGGGCGAAAGCGTAAGCGGCCAACGAGGCATTCCATTTCAGCGGGCGGGCGCCTTGCCGGGAGCGCAATTCGTTGGTCTTGCTCACAACCAGAGTCAGCTGGCGCTCGATGACATCCACCGACTCGTCGTTGGGCAAGGGCACGTCGACCAAAGCCGCCCGGGGGCCGTAAGCGGGCGCGGCGCTTGAGCAAGCCCACAGCGCCGGCGCCGCGGCCAAGAAGAGCGCCAAGACGGCCGAATTCAAAGCGCGCCCAAAAAGATTTAGCAAATTCTTGAACTTCAAACCCATCCCTTTCCAACCGATCCGACCGGCGAAAAGCCGCAGGCGGCGAGCCCGAGCGAGCCGGCGCCGCAGGCTTGGCAAAGCGGGGCGGAAGCGTCACGCCAAAGGCGGCTTGTCGCCGAAGTGGGCGCGAAGATCGGGCTCACGGAAAAAGCCGTTCACGTTCAAATCCATGCACAGGAACCGGGCCAAGGTGTCGCAATTGGCCAAAGCCGCAAAGCGCGACGACGCGGCGTCGATTTTGACGTCGACGGGCTCGCAGCGTTCGTAGAGGATTTGCATGACTTTCTCGCGCAGGGCGATTTCGTACATGCCATCCGCGACGCCGACGTCCGGAAACATCGCCTGCAGGCGATCGTGCAGCAAGGGGAAGGCCGACGCCTCGGGCGAAAAGTTTTTGGGCCAACGTTGGGCGAACGCGACGTCGCGCTCGGTGAGCGTCGCGTCTTTGCCCAAGGCTTCCTCGGCCAAGGCTTGATAAAACTCCACGCCCAAATAAATGCGGGCGTACAGATCGAGGGCTTGGGGGTCTTTGCCCAGGAATTGCCTGAATGCCTCCATATCGCCCCGAAGCAAAAGATCGCGCGCGGGCAGCTCGGGATGGGTCACGGCCAGCAGCACGCCCGAGCGAAAAACGCTCTCGAAGGTCGGAAAGCCCGGAGGAACGATCAAGTCGCTCACGTCGCGCAGGCTCATCTCTGCCATGATCGCGTTCATGGCGTGGGGGTGGAGGGTCGCCAAATTGATCTCGTTTTCGGCCAACTCCTTGGGATCGACGACCGCCGAATCGTCTTTTTCGCCGCCATCCGCGCCTTCTTCGTCCTTTTCGCCTTGCGGTGCGGCCAAGACCTTCACAACCTCGATTTCGAATCGGCGCAGTGTCTTGAGGCGCCCATCCTCGATCTTGAACTCGGCTTGCCGCCCCTCCGGAACCGACTGCCCCATGTCCAAGGCGGCGAGAAATTTGTCGAGCGCGACGTCGCCCACCTCGACGCCGCAATCGAACCAAGCCTCGGGCACCCGTTTTTTCTCGCCCGCCTTCATTCCCCATAGGTACGGCGCGTACGGAAAATCGGCGCGCGCGGCGACGGCCGGGGCGCGCGAAACCAACTGCATGACGTTGACGCGGTTTTTCAACTCCGCGTCGGAGCACAGATACACCCGGTACCACACGAACTTGTCTTCCGCCGCGGGCTCGTCGGTTTCGCGCCACCGCGAATAGTCGGTTTCGGCCGGGTTGGACCGAATCGCGTTTTCGAACTCCTCGACCTTGCCCAAGGAGCAGCGCAGCAAGGGCATGTCCTTCCAGTCCTTGCGCAGCTTCATTTTCGGCGCCGGCGCCAACTCCAGGCGCACGAAATAATAGTCGGCTTCGTTTTTGGGCTTTTCCTTCAAAGGGAAAGGCGCCGCGTCGCGCGGCAGCCGGCCCGCGAAGCGGCGGTGGCCGCGCATGCGGGCGTTGCCGCAAAAGCTCAAGGTCGCGTACAGCGCCGGGGCCAGCTCTTCGACCTGCGTCACGCGCGCTCTGCGCACCGACCCCGGGTTCTTGGCGTTGCGCTCCCCCTCGGCGAAAACCTCATCCACCGTTTTGCGCAAGGAGCCCAGAGTGTCGCCGTTCAGCGCGCGGTACAACTTGTCGATGGTTTGCTCCGACACATATTTGGGAAAGGCGATAAACACGACGTCATTGCCGCTGTCCTCGACACGCATTTGCAAAGCCATTTGCTCACTCGCTTTCGGCGCAGCCTGCGCAAAATGCGCCTGCCGCCGCAGGGGTCGGCCCCGAAACCGGACCGGAAATCAGAAGAAAAACAAACCGAACAAAAAAAGAAAAAAAAACGCAAGCAAGAAACTAAAGATAAATCGAAAGGTAAAGTATGCGAGAAGTGTTAATGCCCTCTCCTGTCGTAGTTGTTTGCTTTGGTTTTGAAAGATCGAAAGAAAAAGTTCTCAAGCGACCTTTGAAGGTCCGGATCGCTTTTCTTCGAGCTTGCGCAACGCGACAGCCTGTGAAGCAGTTGTGTCATGACTTCATGGCGTTTTTTATATCAACACTTCTCGCATAC
>CAJPTP010000229.1 GCA_905373555.1 uncultured Francisella sp.
AACGCAAACAATCCTGACGGGAGAGGGCATCAACACTTCTCGCATACTTTCCCAAAAAAGATAAAAAGCAAAAACGCCGGATCCCGGGTCAAACCGAAGCGCCGGAATGGAAACGCAAACACAAGATGAACGAACAACCGCGACAAAACAACGACGCGCCCGCTTCGCGCGCGTCCGAAACCTGCCCTTTCGACCCCAAAAACGTCGAATCGCTGCTGGAGTTCCCGCAAACCTTCCCCGTCAAAATCTTTTTGCGCCGCGACCCCGAGGACACCGTCGAGCGGCTGCGCGAGTTGATGCTGGCCCACCTGCGCGAGCGCGTCGAAAAAGTCGACGCCCGGGAGTTCGCCAGCCGCAGCAGCGCCCAATCCCGCTACCTGTGCTTCACGGTCGGGTTTTACGTGGAATCCAAGCCGCACCTGGACTCCATTTACCTCGCCTTGGGGGAGTTCGATCGGGTGAAGATGCTGTTGTAGCCAACTCCCCGACCCCGCTCGCTTCGCCATCCGGGCTCATGCGCCCCGATCGCGCCGAGCCCGGATGCCAGGCGCCCGGCCGGGTTCGGCGCCGCCGGGCCCGGAGCGGCGGCCCGGGCGCAAAAAGTCGCCCGGATCGATCCGCCCGCAACCGCGCGCCCATCGATGCGCAAGGCGCCGTCGGGCGGCGCCTTGCGAGCGTCCGGGATCGACGGAAAAGCGCGCGGCCATCCCTGCGGGCCGCAAGAGAGCCTGCGAAAGGCTTCCGGGCGCCAAGAGCCAAAGGGGCAAGCGCCGCTTTTCGGCCCTGCGGGCCGCCGCGCGCCCAATCCCATCCTCGCCTTGGCGCTTGGCCTGCGCGGCGGGCTTTTGAACAAAACACAAACGGAAAACGCGACATGATCGTCGAACATTTGGGCTTGGTCGATTACGCCGAAGCCTATGAGAAAATGACGGCCTTCACCGCCAACCGCCAAAAGGGCGACGAGGATCGGCTGTGGCTGCTGCAGCATCCGCCGATTTTCACGCTGGGCAAGTCGGGCAAAATCGAGCATCTGCTGAAACCCGACTGCGGCATCCCCTTGGCGCGCACCGACCGCGGCGGCCAAATCACCTACCACGGCCCGGGCCAGCTCGTCGCCTATTGCCTGGTCGACGTGGCGCGCTTGGGCGGAACGACGCATCGCTTCGTGACCGAGACGGCGGGCGCCGTCCAAGACGTTTTGGCGGCGCACGGCGTCCAAGGCGACTACGACGACGATCGGCCGGGCGTTTACGTGAACGGCGAAAAGATTTGCTCTTTGGGCTTCCGCATTCGCCGCGGCTGCTCCTACCACGGTTTGGCCCTCAACGTCGACAACGATTTGGCGCCGTTCGACAACATCGACCCCTGCGGCTACGCGGGGCTGCGCATGACGCGCCTGAAAGACCTGATCGACCCGTGCCCCTCGGTCGACGAAACGGGCGACGAGCTGGCCCGATTCCTCGAGCGAAGACTGAGCGCTTGGCAAGCCGAAGGCGAAGCGCGGGCGAACGATCGAAACGGAAACTGACATGGCAGAAAAACCCATCGCGGGCGTGAAGGAAAAGGGCAAGGCGAAAACCGCCCGCATCCCCATCAAGATCGTCCCCGCGCAAACCAAGCTCAAAAAACCCGACTGGATCCGGGCCAAGGCGCCAAGCGGGCCCGAGTACGTCAAGGTCAAGGAGCTGCTCAAAGCCCAAAAGATGCACACCGTGTGCCAAGAGGCGTCGTGCCCCAACATCGGCGAGTGCTTCAGCAACGGCACGGCCTCGTTCATGATCATGGGCGATATCTGCACGCGCCGCTGCCCGTTTTGCGACGTGGCGCACGGCAAGCCCCTGCCCTTGGATCCCGAGGAGCCGGAGCATTTGGCCAACACGGTGGCCGCCTTGGGCTTGCGCTACGTCGTGGTCACCTCCGTCGACCGCGACGACCTGCGCGACGGCGGGGCGGGCCATTACGCCGCCTGCATCAGAAAAATGCGCGAATTGTGCCCCGAAACCAAGATCGAGATCCTCACGCCGGATTTTCGCGGCAGGCTCGACGCGGCCTTGGAGATCCTCGCGCGCGACCCGCCCGACGTGTTGAACCACAACCTTGAAACCGCGCCGAGCCTGTACCGCAAGGCGCGCCCGGGGGCCGACTACGAGCACTCGCTCACGCTGCTGGCGCGCTACAAGCGCCTGAAGCCGGACGTCGTGACCAAATCGGGCGTCATGGTGGGCTTGGGCGAAACCGACGAGGAAATCGAGCAGGTCATGCGCGACTTGCGCGCGCATGACGTGGACATGATCACCATCGGCCAATACCTGCAGCCGTCGGACTTCCATCTGCCCGTCCTGCGCTACGTGAGCCCCGAGCGCTTCAGGCAGCTGCGCGAGCTGGCGCTGGCCTTGGGCTTCAAGCGCGCCGCGGTCGGCGCCATGGTGCGCAGCAGCTACCACGCCGATTCGCAGGCCAAACAGCTGGTCTGAACCGCAAGCGAGCGGGGCGAAGGCGCGGGCCCAAGGGCGCGTTGACGCCCGCCTTGTTTGGTGTATAATTTCGGACTTTCGCGGAGAGTCAAATCCGCGCCGGAGAAATGGCCGAGAGGCTGAAGGCACACCCCTGCTAAGGGTGCATATGGAAAATAATCCGTATCGAGGGTTCGAATCCCTCTTTCTCCGCCAATCTCGCCGCCCGCTTCGTCGGGCGGTTTTTCTTTTTCCCCCTGCCCCTCCGAGCCCTTGGCCGCGC
>CAJPTP010000230.1 GCA_905373555.1 uncultured Francisella sp.
TATGCCGAATGGTGTTGATCGAGCTGCCCTGCAAGGTGTTGGTCAGCCCTTGGATGTGCTGGCGTTTGGCGGCCTCGGAGCAAATGTCGATCACTTGGTCGCGCATGCAGTTGCCCTCCGTGAGCAGCAGCACCTTCTCCGCGGCCACCTCCTCGATGCTCACGCAGTCGCGGTTTTCGTAAGGGTGGCCCTTGGGCACGATCACGAAAAACGGCTCGTCGTAAAGAGGAATCCCGGTCACGCCCGATTCGCTGTAGGGCTCGGCCACAATGATCCCGTCCAGCTCCCCTCTTTTGAGCAGCTGCGTGAGGACATGGGTGTAGTTCTCCTCCAGCAGCAAGGGCATGTCGGGCGCCTTGGGGCGCAGGGACAAAATCAGCTTGGGCAAAAGGTACGGGGCGACGGTAAAGATCAGGCCGAGCTTGAACGCGCCTTTGAGCTCGCTTTGCTCGGAGGAGGCGATGAGCTTGATCAGATCGGCTTCCTCCAAAACCTTGCGGGCTTGCTTGACGATGCGGTGGCCCGCTTGGGTGAGGTTGATCTCGCTCGCGGAGCGGTCGAACATCGCCACCCCGAGCTCTTCCTCGAGCTTTTTGATCGCGATGGACAAAGTCGGCTGCGAAACGAAGCATTTCGCCGCCGCCTTGCCAAAATGTTTTGCGTCCGCAACCGCGACGATGTAGCGCAGTTCGGTCAGAGTCATCGGATGCTCCTGTTTTACGCCTCCCCCCCCTCAGATTTGACGTCGGCGAGCGTGATGTTCAGCTCCAACACTTCCATCTCGTCGTTCTTTTCCTGGGTGATGCGGATGTCGTCGGGGGAAATACTGACGTATTTTGAAAGAACCTCCATCAACTCCCGCCTTAGGGTCGGCAGATAATCCGGCACGTCCGCCTGCGCCCTTTCTTGGGCGATGATGATTTGCAGTCTGTCTCGGGCGATTTTGGCCGTGCTGTCTTTTTTGCCCGTCAAAAAATTGAAGAACGACATGGCTCAACCCTTCTTGAACAGTCGGGAAAGCAGGCCTTTCTTTTCGGCCTCAAGAAACCGCATGGGTTTGTCCTCTCCCAGCAAGCGGGCGACGACATCCTTGTAAGCCTCGGAGACATCCGTGCCATCTTGGAAAATCACCGGGTTGCCTTGGTTGGACGCTTGCAGCACGTCGGACGATTCGGGGATGACCCCCAAAAGCGGCACCCGCAGGATGTCGCCGATGTCCGTGACCGACAGCATGTCGCCTTTTTCCACGCGCTCGGGCGAATAGCGGTTGATCAGCAGGTATTCCTTCACGGGCTCCTTGCCCTCCTCGGCGCGTTTGGACTTGCTTTGCAAAATGCCCAAAATGCGATCCGAGTCGCGCACCGAAGAGACCTCGGGGTTGGTCGTGATCACGGCCTCGTCCGCGTAGTACAGGGCCAGCTGCGCGCCTTTTTCGATGCCCGCGGGCGAGTCGCACACGACGTACTTGAATCCCATTTTGTTCAATTCATCCAGCACCTCGCCGACGCCCTCTTTGGTGAGGGCGTCTTTGTCCTTGGTTTGCGAGGCGGGCAGCACGTAAAGGTTCTCGCAGTGCTTGTCCTTGATCAAGGCTTGGTTCAGCGTCGCCTCCTTTTGGATGACGTTGACAAAGTCGTACACAACCCTGCGCTCGCAACCCATGATCAAATCGAGGTTGCGCAAGCCCACGTCGAAGTCGATCACGGCGGTTTTGTGGCCTTTCAGCGCCAAGCCCGCTGCGATGCTGGCGCTGGTCGTGGTTTTGCCCACGCCGCCTTTGCCCGAGGTCACGACAATAATTTTTGACACGCTCAGTCCTTCGTTGTTGAACCGCAAGGATTCGCGGCCCGGATCGTTTGGCCGCGACGGTTCGTTTTTCGTTTGTCTTTGCGCGGCGTCGGCCCCAAGCTCAGCGCTTGCGCTCTTCAAGCGATTGGATCGACAGCCGCAAATCGTCGTTGAGGCTGATGCGCACCGGCTTTTTGTTCAGCCCCGCGGGCAGCTTGGATTCGAAGGTGCGGTAAACCCCCGCGACGGAAACCAGCTGCGCCTGCATGTCCAGAATAAAAATCTCGGCGCTCTTGTCGCCGCTCACGCCCGCCAAGGCGCGCCCGCGCATGGGGGCGTACACGTGAATGTTGCCGTCGGCCAAAAGCTCGCCGCCTTCGTTGACGATGGCGTGGCAAATCAGGTCGCCTTTTTCGGCGTAGTACTGCTGTCCCGAGCGCACGGGCTTGTCGATCACCATCGTTGGGCGGCGCGTGAGCGTCGGATCGACCGCCGCCGCGGCCGTCGCGGCCTCGACCGCAGCCAAAACCGCTGCTTGGGCTTGGGCGCGGGCTGTCGCCTCATCCAAGGGATCCGAGGCGCCGATCAAAGCCGAGGACGGCCCCGAAGCGCCGAGGCCGTCCACAGGCGCCGCGCCCAAGCCCTCGGGCCGCTCGGGGGCGCCCTCGGCGCCCGAGGGCGCCGGGCCGCGCCCGGCCTGCGGGGCTTCGCGCGCCGCGTCGCGCGACTTTGCGTCGCGGTTCCGCTCGGCCTTGGCCTTGGAGCGCGCCCGGCGCTCGGCGCCTTCGCGGAGCGCGCGAGAGCGGCGGCCCGCCTTCGTTTTCGCCTCGACGCCGTCGTCATCCGCGCTTTGCGGATCTTCGCCGCGGTCGTCGGGTTCGGCGCGATGATCGCCCTTGCCCTCGCCCTCGCCCTCGCCGTCTTGGCT
>CAJPTP010000231.1 GCA_905373555.1 uncultured Francisella sp.
AACGCCAAAGTGGGGATTTCCCCGACGAGCCAAGCCGCGATCATGCGCGCGTGTAGCGTGATCATGCGCCTGTAGCTCAAACGATACTCGAATACCGGATGGGTGACTTCGGTATTCATTCTTCTGCCAAGAGCGTTGAAAAAGCTCCGCCTGCCGGAGTCGGTGAGCAAACAGCCGGCGGCGGATCGAAAAAAATGCCCCTCGGTCAATTCGCCCCTGTTGAAACAAGCGATCGCGACGGAGTCGGCGATGAGCGGCCGAAACGGCTCCATGAGGTCGAGCGCGAGGGCGGGGCGGCCCGGCCTCGATGCGTGGAGCCCGCCGACGGACGGCTCCAGCCTCGCGAGCCGCAACGCGGCCACGCACTCGTGGGTGAGCATGGCGTACGCCATCGACAGGCAGGAATTGACGGGGTCGGGGGGCGGCCTGCGCTTCCTGCCGTTTGCGTCGAATTCCGCCGCCAAAGGTCCCTTGAGCATCCCGGCAAAATGCCCGAAGTAGATGGCCGCCGCCCGGCCCTCATGCCCGCGTGCCGAGTCGACCGAATCCGCTTGAGCCGCGCTCTTGGCTTCCTTGAGCAAATCGGCGGAAACGCCGGCGGGCAACGATCCGTGATTGCGCATGAGGAGCGTTCGTTGGTTCATGATTTTGGCCGAGACGAGCGCTCGCGCGAGTTCGAGGCAAACGTCCGCGCGGTCGAGCTTGCGAATCTGAGCCTTGAGAACCTCCGCGCTGACCGAATCGAGCGGATCGATCATCGCCACCATTCTGCCCGCCGGAGAGAGAAACGCGATCGGCGCGCCCATGTCCGCAAGGGCGCGGATCGCTTGCGTGGTGATTTGCACGGAGCCCAAGAGCGAAAGGCTCTCAATGTTGGTCAGCGGCATGGTCTTCGCCACGGCGCCGTCTTTGTCCGTGACTCTCAATTCCATGCCGCGAACGCCGACCTTCGCGCCGTTTGTCTGAGCCACGACGTGTATGCCGTCGTCTCGGGGCGGCCAGATTTTTCTTGGCGTCAATTCGTCGGTCGGGATCTCGGCGCGCTGAAGGTTGATTTCGTCCGGCAAGCATATGGGCTGAAGGGAGCACTTGGGGCAACGCGGATCGTTGACGAGCGGCAACGGCCGCGATCCTGCGGCGCAGCGTTTCGCGGCTTCCAGAGTCCGCAACGCCTCCGCCTTGAGGGCGTCGTCGACGGGAATCCTTAGGCGGCGCTTCTCGCCTGCGTAGTAAATGTCGGCCTCGCGAACCTCGTATCCGGCTTCCTCCAACAGGATTGCCTGCAAACCGACTTGAACGCGATCCGTTGGCCACGCTTCGGCGCGCGAAACCGAGGATTCCTCCGCCTCGCCCAAGTCGTCGGGAGCCGGATCCGGCGAGACGCGCCTGGGACGCCCCTTGCGATACTCGATCGGCGTCGCGACGCGCCCCGATATCTCCGCCAGATCCAAAGTCGCGGTGAGCCCGAGCGATTCGCTCGTCAAAGCCAAGCTTCGAACAGCTCTCGGACGCTCGGGGTCCGTCTCGCTTTCCCCCGCCTGCCCGCGCGCGGCGCTCGGCCTGTCCACGCGTCGATGGGCGGCAAGCCCCGCTTCCGTGTCGGCGCTCGGAAGAAAGACGCCCTCGACCTGCATGTAGTAGAAAAGCCGCGGGCAATACGCATGCTCAGCCACGTTTCTTGCCGGCCAAAGGATCTCATCCATAGCGGGCTCCCGGCTGCGAAGTGGTCATGGCCGTTGTTGTTCCCGGTCATTTTTCTTGCGCTCGGATTGGCGCAGGTTATTGATCGCCCGAACCTGCGCTCGATTCCAATAGTCGGAATGAACACGCCAACTTGCGTCGTCCGACTCCCCGGCATTCGCGGAAATGGGTTTCGACGAAACGTCTCGCCAGAGGTTGACGACCTCTTTGGACTGCGCCTTGGCCTTTCGGCCTTCTTTTTTGCGTGAGCCGTCGACGCCGTCTTTGAGCGGCGCGTTTGGATCGATCGCGGCGCTGCCTTTTGTCTTCTGCCCGACAGGTTTGAACGAGGCCGGATCGCACGGCATGTACCACCACTTTCCCGGCCAATCCGGGTCGATCAGCGCCCGCAGGCCAATGTTGGCGGCGGCGTTCAAATCGGCTTGGAGGCCATTCGCGCCGCGGGGGTCGGCCGATACGAATATTTCGCCGCCTTTTGCCGGAATGCGAACCGCCCCGGCGCTGTCCCATTTTTCTGTCTTGTCTCGCCACTTCTCGTCCAGTTCGCAGAGGTAACGCTCGAGCGAGTCGCCTTTGCCCTCGGCTAGCTTCGACTTGGCTTGCTCGACTTGCTTCCGCCAGTAAGGCGACTGCATGAAGTCGTTGACAGGCACGTCCCGACACCGGACGCCGGGGGCTCCCGTGCGCGAGTCTTGGCGCGACGTGTAGCGCGCCGGAACCTCGCGCAGGTGCAAGCCGTGGAGCAGGCAGGCGTCGTCCAGGTATTTTTTGACTTTCGAAGACGACCACGTCATGAGTTGCCGATTTTCCCGACGGGTTCGAGTTTCTTCCGGCCGGTAGCGCGTCAAGTCTTCGATAACGACGACGTGGCACGGCTTGTCCACGCAGACTTCCGGGCGTTTTTGGGATCCGCGTCCCTTGCGAGGTTCCGTCCGCCCGACGCCGAGCGCCGCCTCAACGATGCGGCTGGCAAGCTGCTTGACCCGTTGCTCCCGCAGACGCTCCAAGGC
>CAJPTP010000232.1 GCA_905373555.1 uncultured Francisella sp.
GCTCCGCCAAGACCGACCACGGCGCGCCCGGCCATCCCCCAAGGAATCGCATTCATGACCCCGCAAACCGCGCCCAACGCGCCAATTGAGCGGCGCAGGCTGGAGTCGATTTTCGCCGCCGCCGGATTGCCCAAGCAGGCATACACCTTCGACCAAGATCTCATCGAAGGCAGAACGGTCGATCAGCGCGGGCGCTACTTCGGCCGCGCCGACTGCCTGATTTTGCCGCGCGACGCGCAGGAGCTGCGCGTCGCGCTGAAGGCGTTGAACGACAACGGCGTCGGCGTCACGCCGCAAGGCGGCAACACGGGCATGTGCGGCGGCGCCACGCCCTTTGGCGGGGCGCTGTTGGGCTTGGGGAGGATGGACAGGCTCGTCGAGTTCGACGAACAGGGCATGACCGTCACGGTCGAGGCGGGCATGACGCTGCAAAGATTGCAAGAGATCTGCGCCGAGCGCGGCTATTTCTTTCCCTTGCGGCTGGGAAGCCAAGGCAGCTGCACCATCGGCGGCAACGTCGCGACCAACGCGGGGGGGCTCAACGCGCTGCGCTACGGGGTGACGCGCGCCCTGACCGTCGGGGTCGAGGCGATCGCCCCAACCGGCCTGACGGTGGGCAAACTCGACCCTTTGGCCAAAAACACGGCGGGCTATGACGTCAACCAACTGCTGATCGGCTCGGAGGGCACCTTGGCGGTCGTGTCCAAAGCGGCCTTAAGGATCTTTCCCGCCCCCTCCGCCTTTCGCGCGCTGTGGTTCGATTTGCCCGACGTCGAGGCGGCCGTCGCGCTCTTGGGCGCCCTGCGGCGGCGTTTCATGGACAATCTCACGGCATTCGAGCTGATGGGCCGCTTGGCCAAAGAGCTGGCGGCGGGATTCAAGCCGCCCGCGTTTTCCTTGGATCCGGGCGCGCCGTGGTCGGTCTTGGCGGAGCTGACCTTCGGCCCCGGGCAAGAGCCCGCGACCGATGGGCAGCTGGCGGATGCGGCGGCCGAAGCGGGTTTCGGCGACGCCCTTTTGGCCCAAGACGAATCGCAGCGCGCCGCCTTGTGGGCGCTGCGCGAGGCCATTCCTTTGGGCGAAAAGAAATGGGGCTTTGGGATCAAGCACGACCTCTCGGCGCCCATCGGCCGCATCGCCCAATTCGTCGAGCGCTCCTTGGCCGATTTGGCGTCCGACTTCCCCGCCGCCCAAGTCTCCCTTTTTGGGCACTTGGGCGACGGCAGCCTGCATTACAACGTTTATTTCCCGGACAAGCTCGATCGCTCGGTCTATGAGCTTGAAGAGCGCGTCAACCGCGCCGTGACCCGCAGCCTGCTGCAAATGGGCGGCTCGATCGCGGCCGAGCACGGTTTGGGGATCGCCAAGCGCGGCCAACTGGCGCTCGCGCGCCGGGCGCACGAGATCGAGCTCATGCGCGCCGTCAAAACCGCGCTCGACCCGCGCGGCGTCATGAACCCCGGCAAGGTTTTCCCGCCGCCCGAAGAAACAAGGTAAGACCGCTCGGGCGATGCGCGCCGCCCGAGCCGAGGCGGCGGGCCTCCAAGCGAACCGGGCGCCGCGGGGCAAAAAAAAAAAACGGATCGCTCGATCCGCTTTTTGCGCCGTTGCGCCGATCTGCCCGGCGGCCGCGCAACCGCGCGGCGCGCTTTTGCAGGGGCCCAACGGCGATCCTTCCGCAGGCGCCGATCAAACCAAGGGCTGATCCATCCGCGCCAGCGTCTCGTCGCGGCCGACGCACAGCAAGACATCCTCCAGCCCCGGGGTGACGCTCACGCCGCACACGGCCAAGCGCATGGGCACGCCGACTTTCTTCATCTTCACGCCCTCGCTTTCGCAGAAACTCGCGAACAGAGCGCCCAAAGACTCTTTGTCGAAGGACGGCAAAGCCGCGATTCGCTCGCGCAGGCGGGCCATCCGCTCGCGATCCTCGGGCTGCCAGCTTTTGTCGATTTCCTTTTGGGTGGGCGTCTGCCTGCGATAAAAATACAGGCAGTGGCGCGCGAGCTCCTCGAAATCCGAGGCGCGGTCGCGCACAAGCTCCAAGATTTGATCGAAGGGCTTGGAGTCCAAATCATCCACGCCCATGGCCGCCAAACGCCGGCGCGCCTCGTCCGCGAGCCTGGCGTGGTCCGCTTGGCGCATGTAGTGGTGGTTGTACCAGCGCAGCTTGTCCATGTCGAAGCGCGAGGGCGAGGGGTTCACGTCTTTGAGGTCGAACCACTCGACAAACTGCTCCATGCTGAAGATTTCGTCGTCGCCGTGCGACCAGCCCAGACGGGCGAGGTAATTGAGAATGGCCTCGGGCAGGAAGCCCAACCGCTCGAATTCCGTGATCGCCACGGTATCGCCCCCGCGCTTGGACATCTTCTTGCCTTGCTTGTTGAAGATCATCGGCAAGTGGGCGAACACGGGCGGCTGCAGCCCCATCGCCTTGAAGATGTTGATCTGCTTGGGCGTGTTGTTCACATGATCGTCGCCGCGGATCACGTGCGTCACGCCCATGTCCGAGTCGTCGACGACCACGCAGAAGTTGTAGGTGGGCGCGCCGTCGGAACGGGCGATGATGATGTCGTCAAGCTGCTTGTTGGGAATCTCGATGAGGCCTTTGACCGCGTCGTTCCACACGGTCGAGCCTTCGCGCGGCATTTTCATGCGAATGACGGGATCGACCCCTTGGGGAATGGGGGGGAGGGTTTTGCCG
>CAJPTP010000233.1 GCA_905373555.1 uncultured Francisella sp.
GGTCGGGGGCGCCCGCGCCAAAATAATCTTGGGCTTCGAGGGCCGGGGCGCCCCCCGCCGGCTTATAATTTTGGCCCGATCGTGAAACGGATCTGCGCGAGGGCTTATGCTTTACGGCGACCTGAAGGCAAAAAAACTATCGCCCCAAAGATACATCAGCGGCCGGCTGGCGTTGAGCATCGAGGCCGAGGGGGGCGATTCCGGGGATTGGCGGTCGGCGGCGGCGCTGTGGAACGAAAAGGCGAAGACGCCGCGCTACGGCGTGATGGGCCAAGGCGAGCGCTACGACACCACCCCGTATTTGGGCTCGCAGGGCGTGATGGAGGTGAGCGGCAATCTGCGCAAGATGGGCTTGCCCAAGCTTGGCGATGAGATCTACGCCGCAAGCCACCCCCGGGCGGTGGCCGACATGGTTTTGGCCAACGCGCTGGATGGCAAGTCCTTCGCCGCCGTCACGATGGAAAGCTTCGACGAGTGGCTAAGCGAGGAAAAAGACAAGCAGATCGTTTACGCCATGCTGCGCGCCGCCTTGCCCAAGCTGCCCAAGTCGGCCGGGGAGTTCGTGGAGGGCTGGCTGCTGACGGCGATGCGCGAGAAGTTCGACCGCATCTAGGCTCGGCGCTGTTTTGCGCTCTGCGCGCGGTTTTTTCTGGGGCGCCGATCCCGCCGCTTGGGTTCGGCGCCGAAGGATGAGCCAATGAAGTTCACATTCGGCAAGATTGGGCGAAGGCTTGCGGGCCGGGCGCGCGCGCAAGCCCAGCGCGCCTTGGCGATCCGAGCGGCGCTCGCGCTGTGCGGCGCGCTGTGCTTGGGCGCGTGCGACGATTCGCTCCCGCGCATCGAGGGTCAGGCGACCAAAATCGTCGGGAGCCCCGAGCCCGCGACGGCCGGGGCGAGCGTCGATGAGTCTTGGCCGCAGTACGCGGTCGTTTCCGAGCAGTACTTCCCGCCGTTCGCCATGCTCGACGGCAAGGGCGGGGTGACCGGCTTCGAGCCCGATTTGCTCGACGAGATCGGCAAGGAGGAGAAAATCCGATTCCGGCACTTCACCCACACTTGGGACGGAATCTTCGAGCTGCTTGACACGGGCAAGGCCGACATTGTCTCCGCGTCCGTCACCGTCACCCCCGCCCGCTTGGCGCGCTACGACTTCTCCGACCCTTACTACATTTCCAACCAAACGCTGCTCTCGACCCAAGGCGTGTTTCGGCAAGAGGATTTGGGACGGTTGGCGGACTTCCGCGTGATCGTCAAGCGCGGCACCAGCTCGGCCGAGATCGTCGAGCGGATTTTCGCCGCGTCGGGGCGCGCCCCGACGGCGCCGGCCTCAAGCTTGGCCAAGGGCGGAGTCAGCGCCGACGCGTCGGACAAGGCCGAGGGCCGCAAGGGCGGCTCGATTCGCTACGAAGACTCGACCTACATGGGGGCGCGCGACGTCTTTGGCCGAAGCGGCGACGCCGTGGTGTCCGATTCGGGCCCGCTGCGCTACTACGCCAAGACCTACGCCGACTACTCCCCCGCGATTTACGAGATGCCGGGCTATCCTGCCGAGCACATCGCCTTCGTTTTTTCCAAGACCAGAACCGACGGCCTGCGCGACAAGATCAACGACGGCTTGGCCAAGCTCAAGGCCAACGGCAAGCTCGATGAGCTGTGCCGAAAATGGTTCGACGCCCCCTCGGCCAAGCTGCCGCTGTTGAGCGAGATTCGCTTCGAGGACGGCTCGGGGAAATAAGGGGGGCGGGCCGCCCTGCGCCGGGCAGCGATTTGGGTTATACTTTCGTTTCTTGCCTCGGGGCTTTTTCCGGCGTGAGTTTGCCCGCTTTGGGCGGCGCGGGCCGATCAGCCGAAGGCGCGAAAGGATGGGATTGTGTTGAAACGCTCCTTGGGCCTCGCGTTGGCCTTGTGCGGATTGCTGCTCGCCTCGTGCGAGACGACGGGAGGGCCGCGCGGCGGCCGCAACAAGTTCTCGGTCGAGCCCGCCCGCTCGCAGATCCCCAACCGCCGGCCATCCGGCGCCGCCCCCAACATCCTCTACGCCGACCCGATCAAGGTGGCGGCCTACCTGTGCGGCCCGCGCCAAGACGACCCGCTTTTGGCCTACTACGCGATCGGGCGCAACAACAACATCAAAAACATCCGCGTGCGCTACAAGGACTACCTGTCCAACCCGGTGCCGCTCGCGCGCTCGGCGGGCGGCTCGAACGTTTACCAAAGCCGCGATTTCCGCGTCGAGACCCCGGCGGCCAACGCGATCAACGTCGACGCCATTCCGACTTTGCGCGCCTTTTTGCAAATCGAGGGGCGGCGCTACGTCGTGGACGATTGCCGCTTGGACGGGCCGACCACCAACGGCATCAATCGGCAGATGACGGCTTTCACCCAAATCATGGAGCCGCCCGTGAGCTCGTCCCCGCGCCGCTCGGCGGCGCCCGCCAAATCGGGCCGGGCTTCGGCCAAATCCTCCGCCCGGGGCAAAAAGCGGGCGGAGCGCGGGCGCAGGGCGTCCCCGCGCGCCGCCCCCAAAAAGGCGGCCCGCGCCCCAAGGAAGTCCTCGGGGCGGAAGAAAGGGCGCTAGGCCACTTTGGCCGGGGCGCCCGGAACGAACGCGCGGCGGCGAGCCGCCGGCGCGCAAGGAAAAAGAACCGCGCTTGGGCGCGGCTTTTTTTTCTTTTTCCCTTT
>CAJPTP010000234.1 GCA_905373555.1 uncultured Francisella sp.
GCGCCGCGCGCAGGATGCGGCGGGCGCGCCGGACTCAAGCGCGTCGCCTCGTTTCTTGGGACGGGCTTCGCTTCGCCAGCCGGCCCTCGAAGCGTCGGCGCTTCCCTCATCTCTTGGCCCAACGAATTCTTCCCTGTCGGAAGGATTCAACGTGTTGCTTCCCCTTATTCGCAAAGACAGCGAATAGTTTTTGATTTATAAAAATATTTCAAGTTGACGCGCCCGAATCTTGTTCCTTTCTTTCCTTCGCTCTTTTTTTGCTGCCCGACTCCTGGCCCGATCCTTGCGGCCTTGTTGCCGTTAATTAATTATTTGTAATAAAAACAAAATATTGATAGTTTGATTGATGCGATTCGATTGGGTATGATTGATTTCGCCGATGGCTTGGGCGAAATGAGGGGGGAGATACGGCTCGGTTGCGGCTTCCCGCCCCAAGGGTTTGAGTCGGGCAACGCGGCGTCGCGGCAGACGGCTGCGGGAGGGGGCGGGAAATGTCTCGGATGTATGCCTTGGTCGACGCCAATTCTTTTTTTTGCTCGTGCGAGCGGGCCATGAATCCCGCCTTGAGAGGCAAGGCCGTGGTCGTGCTGTCGAACAACGACGGCGTCGTCGTCGCGGCGACGAAGGAGGCCAGAGCCCTGGGCGCCAAGCGCGGGGAGCCTTACTTCAAGATCAGGGGCCTGGAAAAGGCGGGCAAGCTCGCGGTGTTTTCGAGCAACTACGAGCTGTACGGGGATCTGTCGGAGCGCATGATGCGCGCCGTCGCCTCCGCCGCGCCCCAAATCATCCAATATTCGATCGACGAGTGCTTCGCCGTTTGGGACGGCGCGCAAAACCTCGCCCCGTGGGCCGAGTGGGGGGCCAAGCTGAAAAGCCGCGTGATGCGTCGCGTGGGCATCCCCGTCTGCGTGGGGCTGGCGCCGTCGAAGACGCTGGCCAAACTGTGCTGCCATTTGGCCAAATCCCATGAGCGTTTCGGCGGCGTTCTGCGCTACGGCGACTTGCCGCGCGCCGAATTCGAGGCGCTGATCGGCGCCGAGCCCGTGGGCGAGATTTGGGGGATTGGGCCGCGCGTCGCGCGCCGCCTCAACGCGCTGGGAATTTGGAGCGCCTTGGATTTCGCCCGCAGCGACCCGCATTTGATTCAAGGCTTCTTCCCGCTGCCCGTGCGCCGCACGCGCGCCGAGCTCGACGGCCTTGATCTGATCGATTTGGGCGATCCCGCCGCGGGCAAAAAGCAGATCATCTCCAGCCGCAGCTTCGGCCAATGCTGCTCGGACATGGCCGACATCCGAGCGGCCGTCGCCTACCACGTGCGCGTCGCCTCGGCCAAGCTGCGCGCCCAGGGCGGCGTCGCGGGCAAGATCTCGGTGTACGCCTATCCCAACCGTTTCCGCCCCGATTGGCCCGCGCGGGGCTTCGAGCTGGCGGCGCGGCTCGATCCGCCGCAAAGCGCCTTTTCCCCCATCAACGTCATCGCCCAAGGCTTGGTCGAAAGCGGATTCGCTCCGGGATCCATGTACAAAAAGTGCGGCGTGGCCTTGTTCGAGATCGAGCCCGCGCGCCGCCCGGTTCAGGCCGAGCTGTTCGGCGCCTCCGATCCGCGGTCCGGCCGGGCCGACGCCTTGCAAAGCGCGATCGACCGCATCGGGCGGCGTTTCGGCAAAAACACCCTGTTTTTGGGCGACGAGGCGCGCCAAGGCGATTGGCGCATGAAGCGCGGCAAGCTCAGCCCCGTCTCGCCGCGCAGCTTGGCGGGCCTTCCCGTCATCGACTGACGCGCCCGCCAAGCCGGATCTTGCGTCGGCGCGAAAGGCCGGGGCGCCGTTCCAAGGCCCCCGGGTTTTGCCGTTATTTCGTTCAGCGCGTCCTTTCTTCCTTTCTTCCTTTGTCTGTTTCTTTCGACTGCATGCGGCGTCTTCGCCGCCGCGCCCGAGGCGACGTTCAATCGTAAGCAATCCAACCGGCGATAAAATGACGCGCGCGCAGGCCGCATTTCGGATTTCCGGCGGGCGGCATGCGCCGGCGCCGGGCGGGTTCGATGGGCCTTTGAGCGCGGCCGTCGGATCAAAGCGGTGGAGGCGCGCCCAAATCATGCCCCCCGCCCATCAAAGCCTGAGGCTTTTGTCCTTGCCGTTCGAGTTCCCCAAATTGCGCATGTCGGCCGGCGCGATGAGCGGCGCGTAAATTTTTTCTGCGGGCGGCGCCCCGAAAAGTCGTTGACATCAGGTGCGCTTAATGTTGATTTGGATAATAGGTCATCGCCGGGAACGAAGCCAACGGCTCCCCTCCCCGGACGGAGCAACCCCCATGATTCTTAGAAACATCGCAATCGTGATCGCGGCAGGCGCGGCCTTGTCGGCCGCCGCGTGCAGCCAAGTCGGAATGGAAAGCGGAGTGAGGTCTTTGCGCTCGGGCGAGAGTTTGGTCGAAGACGCGCAGGGCAACGCGCTGCCCCGGCAAACCAAGGAAGCCTTGGACCGCGCCGCCGAGCGTGAAGAATCGCGCGGTTTGGGATGGGTCGACGCCGACGCCGACGAAGGGGCGATCTTGAGCAAAGAGGAACTGGCGGGACGGCGCGCCGGGCGCGGCCAATCGTACCGGCCCTTCGGCGATTACGAGGTGGCCTATTTCGACGCCGTCGGCGGCGAAATCGACGGCTCGACCGTTGGCT
>CAJPTP010000235.1 GCA_905373555.1 uncultured Francisella sp.
TTTCGCCCGATTGCCCCAACGGCCCGCCCATCACGTCCGCCCGGGCGCCGAAGCGCGCCCCCCAGGGGGAGCGCCGGGTTTTTTCGGCGCCGGGATAAGCTTGGGCCAAACGCTCGAAAATTTTGTCGCGGGGGCCTTTGAGCAGGTTGCACCGGACGCACGGCAAGGCGGGGCGGGCCAAGGCGCGGCCCAGCCGCTTGATTTCGTCATCGCCCGCGCCGTTGCCCTCGCGCAGCTCGTCGATGAACCATTGCGGCAGCAAAGACTCGCAAGGCAGGCCGCGCATCCACTCCCGGCGCGCGTCGGCGCATCGGCAAAGCAGCGCGTATTCGTCTTCGCCGACGAAACCCAGAAAGCTTTTGGGATCGGCTCCCTCCAGCGCCGTCAAGGCCGTCAAAATACTAAGGCGGGCGTTTCGCTTGGGGTCGGCCCCCAACAGATTGTTTTGGCTCAAAAAGACATCGACCGCCTCTTTGCCGCGCAAGGCCGCGAAAACCAGCTCCCGCGCGGCCGCGCGGTCGCGTTTGCCGATGTTGGGGCGTTTTTTGAAATACTGCGCGATGGCGGCGTCGGCGGGAATGGCGAATTCGCGCATTTCGGACAGCGCCTCGGATGCGCGGTCGACCAAGAAACCGTTGACGAGCATGTCGGCCTTTCGCTTGCGCCTCGGGCTCGCTCGATTCGGGCTTGATGCGCCTCGAGCCCGAAGCGGGTTGCGGGACAAAACTTGGGGGCAAATCATGCCATCCCAAACCATGTCATCCCAAAGAAAACTTCGCGGCCAAGCTTTGAGGCCCGGCGATAGGCAAGGAGGGGAAAAAGGCGGGCGAAGCCGGCCAAGCTTGGCCCGGCCGAGGCGCGGCCGGGCCCGGGCGGTTCAGCCCAAGCCGATGAGAAAAGCTTGGGGGTCGGAAACGGGCCGGGCTCGAACCGTCTTGCCGTTGTCCAGACGCACCGCGCCCGACAAAACATCGGCGCAGGCTTGGGGGTAGATGCGGTGCTCTTGGGCCAAAACACGCTCGGCCAGGCTGTCCGGCGTGTCGGTCGATAGCACGGGCACGGCCGCTTGGGCCACGATCGGCCCCGCGTCGAGGTCGGGCGTGACGAAATGGACTGTGCAGCCGTGCAGTCTGCAGCCTGCCGCGATCGCCCGCTCGTGGGTGTCCGTGCCTTTGAACGCCGGCAGCAGCGCGGGGTGGATGTTGAGCATGCGTCCCGCGTAGCGCTCGCAAAACTCCGGGCTAAGAATGCGCATGTAGCCCGCCAGCGCCAAAAGATCGGGCTCAACCGCGTCGATCGCGGCCGCAACCTCTTGATCGTAGGCCGCCCGATCCCGCCGCCCTTTGGATGGGATGCACGCGACGCGCAAGTCCCGCTCGCGCGCCCACTTCAGCCCGGGCGCGTTGGGGTTGTTGGAAAACACCAAGGCCACCTGCGCATTGGGGATCGCCTTTTCGACGATGGCCCGCATGTTGGAGCCTCGGCCTGAGATCATGATCGCGATTTTTTGGGGCGCCATTCGTTTTCCTTGTCGGCCCGCCGGCGCGGCCGAGTCCGCCCAATTTGACCGGCTTGGCCTTGTCTTGCGGCGTCTTGGCGCCGGCTGCGGCGAGATTATAGATGATGGGGCGCCCGCAAGGCGCCGCGCGGCGCCTTGCGCGGCTTTTTTGGCCTTGCGGCTTGCAAACCGCAGTTGGCTAAGCGGCCGCGCGGCGAACCCGGGCTTGGGGCGCTAAAATGTTAAATTTTCGCGACAAAACCGCAGGCGGGCGAATTCGCCCGCGCCCGGCGCGGTTTCTCCGGGCGCCGCCGCGCGGCCTTGCCGCCTCAACCGAAAGGATTCCCCATGTCGGTGGATTTGTCCAAACTGACCGTCAAGCTCAACCGGCCTCTTGACTTGGATGCCATGCCCACAACCCTCAAGGATGGGGTGCCCAACACCAAGTCGGAGCGCAACGCCCTGTTGGCCAAGCAATCGCCGCTGTTGAGCGCCTTGCAAGACCAGCTTTACTCCGAGGGCAAGCGGAAGATTTTGGTGGTGCTGCAGGGCATGGACACTTCGGGCAAGGATGGGACCATTCGCCGCGTGTTCAAGGACGTCGACCCTTTGGGCGTGAGCTGCGCCTCCTTCAAGGCGCCCTCGAGCTTGGAACTGGCGCACGATTACCTGTGGCGCGTGCACGCCGAGGCGCCCAAGGCGGGGCACATGACGATTTTCAACCGCTCGCACTACGAAGACGTGCTGGTCACCTACGTCAAAAAGATGATCGACAAGGACGAGCTGGATCGGCGCATCCGCCATATTGTGGACTTCGAGCGCATGCTGACGGAAACGGGAACGGTGATTTTGAAGTTCTTCCTGCACATTTCCAAAGAAGAGCAGCGCGAAAGGCTGCAAGAGCGCTTGGACAATCCCGAGAAGCACTGGAAATTCGATATGAGCGATTTGGAGGATCGCAAGCTGTGGGATGACTTCCGAAGGCAATACGAATACGTGATGTCGCGCACCTCCACCGAGCAGGCCCCGTGGATCGTGGTGCCCTCCGACTCCAAGTCCACCCGCAATTTGGTCATCTTGCAGGTTTTGCTCCGGACCCTCGAGCAGATGCATCCCCATCCCCCCGTGGTCGATACGAAGGGTTGGCCGACCAAGATCGAGTGAGCGGCTCAATC
>CAJPTP010000236.1 GCA_905373555.1 uncultured Francisella sp.
CGCCCGGGGCGATAAGCCCGCCCAAGCCCGGGCGGCGCGGGATCGCCGACCCTCTGCCTCGCCCTCTGCCGCGCCCTCGGCCTCGCCCCGGCCGCTCACAGTTCGGATTGCGCGCGCATTTTGATGTAGGCGTTGATCAGCTTCGGCGCGAATTCGTCGGGGAAGCAATTGACGCAGGGAATGCGCTGGGCGCCCAGCCGCAGCAGGAGCTCTTTTTCCTTCTGCGCGTACATGCGCGCCCCGTCGTACAGGTAGGCCTCGTCGATCGTTCTTGGGGGGCGTCTTAGCGGGGCTTGGGCCGCGGGGCTTTTGATGTTCGCGACCAGCACCGCGTGGCGGCGCCGCAGCCGCGCCAAGGCGCCGACCGCGTCGTCGGAGATCTCGAAATTCAGGTGCGTGACGTAAATGATCAGGCTGCGCCGGCGTTCCTTGCCCAAGCAAAAGTTCGCCGCCGATTCGACGTCGTTGGCGGAGTTTTCGGGCTCGACGTTGTACAGCGTCCGAATCATCGCGCCGATTTGCGCCAAGCCCTTGCGGGCGGGAAGGTGTTTGGGCTCGAGCCGGTTGACGGCGAAGGCGCCCACCGGGTCGTCGTTTTTCAGCGCCGCGTAGGCGGTCAGCAGCATCGCCCTCAAGGCGCAGTCGAAATGGCTCACGCCGTCAAAGCGCTCGGCCATCGCCATGCCGCAGTCGAGCATGAGGTAGATGCGCCGGTCGCGCTCTTCTTGGTATTGCTTGACGATGGGCTTGGACGCCTTGGCGGTGGCCTTCCAATCCACGTCGCGGATCGAATCGCCTTGGGCAAAGTCGCGCAGCTGAAAAAACTCCTTGCCGATCCCCTTTGCGTTGATTTTCTTGGCGCCGACCATTTGCAGCCATTTGCCGAAGCTCAGCAAATCGGCCCCCAAAATCTCCGAAACGTCGGGCAGGATCTTCACGGGTTGGGGCCGGCCGCCCGAGAAGCGCCGCGCCCACAGCCGCATCGGCGACGCGAGCTCATAGTCGAAAGGCTCGAACAGCGCGTCGCCTTTGGCCGTGGGCTTGAAATCGTAGCCCGCCCGGCGCGCGCGGCGCGGTTCGCCGTCGACGAGGGCCTTGAAGCCCAGCCGCACGCTGCGCGCGCTCACCTCGGATGCGACGGGGAAACGATCCCACACGATCGCCTCGCGCTTTTCCAACGGCGCCGAGAGCCGGCCCAAAAAGGATCGGGGCGCCTCGGGCTCTTCGAGAACAAACTCCACGCGGTGGGTTTTGTTGAGGGTCAGCTTTTCGGGCAAGACGCGCTCGATTCGCGCGGGCTTGATCCATGCGCACAGAATCAAGTCCGCCGTCGCCAAAGCCAGCGCCAAAGGCAGCGCCCAATACAGGGCGTAGCCGTACAGCGCCGCGGCGGCCGACGCCGCGGCCGGGTCGGGCTTGTCCGCGTAATACGCGGAGTTGAGCCACATCTCCGTCGCGTAGGCCGACAGCGCGACGGCGCAGGCCGCGACGGCGAGCCCGATCGCCGCTCGGGTCGGGCGGATCATGAGCGCGGCGCCACGATGGAGTCGAGAACCAAGCCCAGCGCCTCGTCCACCGTGCCCCCCTCCATCTCCATTTCGGTCGACAGCCGCACCCGGTGGCGCATGGCGGCCAAGAAGACCGACTTCACGTCCTGCGGCATCGCGAAATCGCGCCCGGCCATCAGCGCCTTGGCCTTGCAGCAGGCCATGAGCGCCAATCCTGCGCGCGGCCCCGCGCCCGCGGCGAAGGCGGGGTCGTCGCGCGTGCGCCGCACCAACCGCGCGATGTACGACAGCACCGAGCGGTCGATCGTGACCGAGGCGGCGATGCGCTGCAGCCATTGAACGTGCTTGCAGCCCAAAACGGGGCGCGTTTGCGCTTTGGAAAGCAGGTCGTATTGCGGCGCGGAGCTCACCGATTCGAGCAGCTCGATTTCCTCGCTTTCTTGAGGGTAGTCGATCACGATCTTGAGCAAAAAGCGGTCCAGCTGCGCCTCGGGCAGGGGGTAGGTGCCCTCCTGCTCGATGGGGTTTTGCGTCGCGAGCGTCATGAACGGCTCGGGCAGCGGCTTGGTCGCGCCGTCGAGCGTCACCGAGCGCTCCTGCATCGACTCCAGCAAAGCCGCCTGGGTTTTGGCGGGGGCCCGGTTGATTTCGTCGGCCAAAAGCAGGTTGGAAAACACCGGGCCCGGGCGCAGCTCGAAGCGGTTTTCGGCCTGGTTGAACCAATAGCCGCCCGTGACGTCGGAAGGCATCAGATCGGGCGTGAACTGGATGCGGCTGAACTTGGCGTCGATGAGGCGCGCGAGCGTCCGCACCAGCAGCGTCTTGCCGGTGCCGGGCACGCCTTCGAGCAGGACGTGGCCGCGGGCGAGCAAGGCGCACAAAGTTTGGTCGATGGCGTCGTCTTGCCCGATGATCACCGCCTTGGCCGCTTGGCGAATCGCCCCCGCGGCCGCCCTCGCCTGCGCGAACGCCTTGGCGCGCAGCTCTTTTTCGGCGCTCAAGGGCGCCGCGGCGGCGTTGTTGTCGTTCATGTTGTTCGATCCTTTTGCCGCCGGCGCCGATTCGATGCGCGCCGCGGCGGGTTTGAGACGGGTTTGAAACGGCTTCGGCTTGGCCCGGGCTCAAGGCCGTCTTGGCCCGGGCTCGGGGG
>CAJPTP010000237.1 GCA_905373555.1 uncultured Francisella sp.
CCGCGGGCCCCGCGCCTCTCGACCGGCCCCGGCCCAACGCCCCAAAACGGCGCGCCGACCCCTTGTCGCATGCTTTGGCCAAGCAAGAGACGCCATGCGCGCGGCGCGGCAAGACGCGCGACGCATCCAAAGGAAAACCCCATGAACGAACATGAAGCCCGGCCGGGCCATTTGCCCCGTCGCGGCGGCGAAGAATCGCAGGCATTCGACCCGCTCGCCGTTCCCCTGAAAGGCTGCCGCGTGATCGAGGCGTCGGCGGGCACGGGCAAGACCTACGGCATCGCCGGACTGTATGAGCGCATGGTTTGCCTCGAAAGACTCAGCGTCGACCGCATCGCGGTGGTGACCTTCACCAAAGCCGCCGCCGCGGAGCTGCGCGGCAGGCTGCTGGAGCGCCTTCAGCTGGGGGCGCGCCAAATTCGGCTCATGCGCGACCGATTGGGGAAGGACGCCGCTCAAATCGACGCCGACCCGCCCCAAGGCGAGGAGCTGGAGCGGCTTTTGGATCTGGGATTGAAAGGGGCGGACAAAGCGCCCACGCGCAACGTCATTCGGCGCTGCGCGCAGGAAAGGCGGCTGGCCGAGACGGAGCTTCGACTCGAGGTCGCCCTGAACGACTTCGACCGGGCCCGGATCGCCACGCTGCACGGATTTTTCCTCAAAGCCCTCAAAGACGAGGCGTTCGCCTGCGGCAGCCCCTTCAACGTGGAAATCGACGAAGACGAAGAGGGGGCGGCCCGGCGCGCGGCACGCGAATTTTGGCTGCGCGAGGTCGCGGCCGACCCCGTCGCCGCCCGCTACGCCCGCGCGTTCAATCTGCGCATCGCCCCACCCGAACAAGGCTCAAGCTTCAGCGGGACAAACTTTTTGCAACATTTCATCATCCCTTGGCTGCGGTCGCCCGGGATGCGCCTGGAGGGCTTCGACGAAACCCGCTCCGCGCGCGATTTGCTCAAAACGGAGCAAGAAACGGAGCAAACGCTGCGCCGCTGCATCCCGCGCATCCAAGAGGAAATCGAGGCGGCGGAGGCGATCGGCGTGTCGATAAACTCGCATTTCAGGACGCTAAGCGGCGATCTTGCGCCCGGGATGCCCTTGGATCGACTGGCCCGCGGCGAGATCGGGGCGCTAAGCTATTTGTCGCATTGCCTTGGCGGCGGCCGCGCGGGCGCGGCGGGCCCGCGCGCCAAGGTCTACCCCTTTTGGGATTGGCCCGCCGCGGCGCTGCATGGCTGGACGTACAAAAAATCGGCCTTGCCCGACCCCGAGGACGCCGGCAAAAGGCAGATCTTGGACGAAAGACTGGCCCAAGCCATGCCCTTCGCGCGCGAGGCGTCGCGCGCCATGAACGGGTTTTTGGCGGCGGCGCAGGCCTTTTGCGACGGCTTGCTCGGGCGCGCCATGAGGGCAACGGCGCAGGAGCTGGAGCGCGCCAAGGCGAAAACGGACAAGCGTTTCTTTTCCGACATTCTCACGGAGCTGAAGCGCGCCGTCGACGACCCCCTGCGCGGCGACGCCGTCGCCTCGGCCTTGGCGGCGTCGTGCGACGCGGTGCTGATCGACGAATTCCAAGACACCGACCAAACCCAATACGGCATCGTCAAAAAAGCCTTCATCGACAAGGGCACGCCGACGTTTTTGATCGGCGACCCCAAACAGTCCATTTACCGCTTTCGCGGCGCCGACGTGTACGCCTACATCAACGCCGCCCGGGAAAACGCCGATCAAGGCGGCGGCAAGCTCACGCTGCGGCAAAACTACCGCAGCCACGACGATTTGGTGCAAGCCGTCAACGCGATGTTCGGCCAAAACAAGGATCCGTTCGCCTTGGGCAACGCCATCGGATTCGAAAGCGCGCGCACGCCCCCGGGCGGGCCGCAGCGCGAAAAGCGCGACAGAAGGTCATTTCCCGCCGTGTCGATTCGCATCGTGAGCGACCAAACGGTTGTCGAAACCGATCCGGATCCCCGATCGGGCGCGAGCGGCCCCGCCGAGGCGCCCGTTCGGGGCGCCGGCCGCGACGATCCTTTCCCCAGATCCGATTTCGACGGCGAAGGCCCGGTCGGCGCGCCGCCCCAAGACGCCCCGGACGGCCAACAAGGCCAATCGGGGGAATCGGGGGAATCGATCCGGCCGGCCTCAAGCCCGGCGCCGAGCGGCGCGCCCGACGAGTTCGAAGACCAACCCCGGATCGACGAAAAACTGACCCAAGCCGTCGCGATCGACGTCGCCAACCGAATCCGGCGGGCGTTGAGGGGCCAAGAGACGATCGGCCGCAGGCCGCTGAAGCCCGGCGACGTCGCGGTGATCACGCGCACCAACAAAAAAGCCGAGGCCATCTCCCGCGAGCTCAGCCGCCTGGGGGTGGGCAATGTCGTGCAGCACAACCAAAACGTCTTCGCCGGCAAGGAAGCCCGCGTTTTGTACGCGCTGATGCGCTGGGCGCTCGCGCCGTCGAAGATGGATCACCTGCGTTTTGCGCTGACGTCGCCGCTTTTTGGCTACGACGCCCAAGCGCTGATCGAGCTGCAAAACGACGTCGCCTTGACGGGCCGTTGGATCGAGCTTGGCAAAAAAACGCAGGCGCTGTGGCGCTTGGGCCGCTTTCACGAGGCTTTTTCGCGCTTTCTGCGCGCCGAGACGCCGCGCTCGGG
>CAJPTP010000238.1 GCA_905373555.1 uncultured Francisella sp.
GGGTTCAAGCTTTCGGCGCGCAAAGGAAGCGGGATCGAACCGTCTTTCCCAAAAAGATCGGAAAAGACGCGAGCCTGGGGCGACGCGCCAAGCGCAGCCCGGCTCGCTTGGCAAAGCGCGCGAGAAATCTCGGCCCGCCTGCCTTGGCCAAAGAGAAACGGCTGCGCTCGATGCTTGAGCTTGCTTGCCGTTTGGCGGGGCGCGAATGCCTAAAACTGCACGACCGGGGGCTTGGAGATCTCTTGCTCGTTTTCGAACTCGATCGTGGGCTTGGCTTCAAAGTTGAACAGCGCCGCCGTGATGTTGGCGGGGAATTGCCGGCGCCGAACGTTGTAATCGCGCACGGCGTCGATGAAGCCCTTGCGCGCGACGTTCACGCGGTTTTCCCGCTCTTCCAGGCTGCGCTGCAGATCCAGAAAGTTTTGGTTGGATTTCAGGTCGGGGTAGTTTTCGGCCACGGCGATCAGCCGCCCCAAAGCCGAGCTCATCTGATGCTGCGCATCCATGTATTGCTTCATGGTCGCGTCGTTGGGCACTTTGGCCGGATCGACTTGGATGGATCCCAGCTTGGAGCGCGCCTCGGTCACCTTCAAGAAAATTTCCTCCTCGTGCGCGGCGTAGCCTTTGACGGTGTTGATCAGCTGCGGCGCCAAGTCGGCTCGGCTTTTGTATTGGTTCAACACCTCCGCCCAAGCGGCCGTCACGTTCTCGTCCAAGCGCACCAAGCTGTTGTAGCTGCAGGAGGAAAGAGAAAACGCCATGCCGACAATGGCGAGGATGCGGGCGAATGTCGCGCTCAAAAAACGCACGGTCAACCTCCTTTCGAGGGCTTCTCGGCTGCGCTCCGGGGCGAGGTTCGCCAAGCGCAAGCGGGGGGCCAAGCGGCTTGGCGCAGGGCGAAGGCCAAGGCGCCCGGGCCGCCCCGGCCGCAAGCACAAAGCGAGCGACAGGAAAAGGAACGGCTTCTCGCGTGCATTGTAATCTTAATGAATTGCAAACTTGATCATTGCCCGCGAAGCCGGCGGCGCATTTCTTTGTTTTCGCGACAGGCGTCAAGCAAGCGATATAATGAACGCTTTGCGTCCGGCCTAAGCCGGCGCAAAGCCTCGGCGCGGCGAGCGGGCGACGCCTGCGCCGCCGCCAACAACGTGGAGAAACGCGAAAGAGAACATGAGCAAAAAAATCAAATGGAATGGGGCGGTGCAGCCCGAAGCGATCGAGGTTCTGAACACCGACGGCGGCGTCATCGTCTCCCCCACCAAGGTCGGCTACATCATCATGACCAAGGACATGAAGGGCTTGGAGAGGAAATTCGCGGCCAAGCGGCGCAAGCGCAGCAAGCCCGCGGTGGCGCTGTGCGGCAGCTTGGAGGAGTTTCGGGAGCTCGCTTTGTACGACGAGAAGATCCTGAAGCTGTACGAGATGCACTGGGAGCAAGACGTGCTGTTGGGCTGCATCCTGCCTTGGTCGGAAAAAGGCAGGGAGCGCCTGCGCAAGGCGGGCACGGAGGAGCTGGCCACGGACGAGCGCGGCACGAGCTGCTTCGTCATCAAATTCGGCAAACCATCCGAGCTGATCGCCAAAAAGATGTGGGATGACAGCGAGACCATCTGCTTCGCGAGCTCCGCCAACCCCTCGGGCGTGGGCAACAAGGGCAAGGTCGCCAACATCGGCGAGCGCATCGACAGCATGGTCGATTTGGTCATCGACGGCGACGAGTACGTGCATTCGATCCAGCCCAATGAGTCGGAGGAAACGCGCTACGAGCAGGGCGTGATGCTGTCCTTCGTCGACGACCAAGGCAAGCTGTTGGTCGATGGGCAGGCCCCTTATCCCATGCTGATCCGCAGGGGCTTGGATTGCGACAAGATCATGAGCAACATGTCCAAGCTTTACAACAGCTGGGATTACCGCCACGGCGCCTATCATTGACCGCCGCTGATCGACGGCGCGCCGCGCCCCATGACTAAAAAGCCGGACGGGCGATCGTCCGGCTTTTTGTTGCGGCGCGCAACCGGCATTCGGCCCATGCGGCGTTGAGCGGAACAAAATCCGGTCGGGGCCGGATCAAGCCGAAAAAAGGGTGGGCGAAGCCGCCATGGCTAGACGCTGACGGGGGCATGCCGGATAATTGTCCGACGGCGGGTCGAATCGGCCCGACAATCAAAACGGCGGCGTGCAAAACGCGGTTATGGGATGCAAGATCCATGAGATGGGCAACGCCGGGCCGGAGGGCGCGGGGGAGAAAATCGGTGAGTCTTAAACTGACCAAACATTTCATCGAGCTGCTCAAAGCCAATCCGGGCCGGGAGTTCACCGCCCAGGAAATCGCCCAAAGGGTTCTGGAGTCATTTCCCGAGGCTTGCGCGGAAAAAAAGGCCGCCAGCAAGGATGGCTACCTGAACTCGGACGAGAAACTGCTGGCTCAGCTTCGAACCGAGATTAACTCGATATACGCTTATCAATCAAAAAAGGTGCCCGGGCTGAAAAGAAAGGAAGGCCCGCCCAAGCGATACTACTATTCGGACAGCACAGACAGCGAGGAAATCTCCGAGACCGAACGCCTTGAGGCCGAATCGACGGAATCGATCGATTCGGCGGATTTGAACGATCTGACCGATCAGCCC
>CAJPTP010000239.1 GCA_905373555.1 uncultured Francisella sp.
GCCGGCCAATCCGGACGCAGGCTTGGAGGCAAACGGCGGCGACGCGGGCGCCATGGACAAAAGCAAGACGCGCGAATACCTGCTCGCCGCGCGCCGGCATCGCAGCGTCGAGGAGCAAACCCAAAAGTTCTTGGAGCTCGACCCCGATCGGCGCATCGTCGCCATCGCCAAGGCTTTGGAGGAAACCTCGGATCATCCCGTGGCCAAGGCGTTCGCGGCGTTCATGCCCGAGCTGGAGGGCTCGCTTCCGCCCGCGCAAAACGCCCGCAACCGCATCGGCCGCGGGATGGAGGCGCAAATCTTGGGCAAGGCATGCCGCATCGGCAAGCTCGATTACGTCGCCGAAATCGCGGGCCCCTTGCCCAAAGATTGGGCGATCCCGAACGGCCCGCGCGCCGGCGTCGTCGCCTTGGGCGACGAGGATGGCTATCTCAAGCTGTTTTTGCTGGAAGACGCGCTCAAAAGCGAGGCCAAAGACGCCGTGCGGCTGCTCAAGGAACGCGGCTTGAAGGTCGCCATCGTGAGCGGCGACCAGCAAGCCGCTGTGGATGACGTGGCCGACGAGCTGGGGGTCGAGGAGCGCATTTGGTCGGCCACCCCCGAGGAAAAGCTTCAGCGCATCGACCAATGGCAAAAGCAGGGCCTGCGCGTGATGATGGTGGGCGACGGCATGAACGACGCCCCCGTCTTGGCCAAAGCCGACGTCTCGATCGCCATGGACTCGGGCGCCGACGCCGCCCAAAGCGGAAGCGACATGATCTTGATCAGCCACGACTTGAAGCTCATCGCCCGCTCCTTCGAGGTGGCGGCCCGCACGCGCCGGGTCATCAACGAAAATTTCGCGTGGGCCGCCCTGTACAACCTCGCGGCCCTGCCCATCGCCGCGACGGGCCACGCGACCCCCGCCTTGGCGGCCTTGGGCATGTCCGGCAGCTCGTTCTTGATTGCCCTCAACGCCTTGAGGCTGCTGCGTTAGGCTCGGCGCTCTTGGCTGCCCCGCGCAAAAAAAAGACGGTCGGGCGCTTGGCCCGGCCGTCTTTTTTTATGGCGCTTGCGCCGCCCCACCCGGCCCGATTGCCGGATGGCGCTCATCGCATCTCAAACAACTCTTGGTGGAAATGCCGCCCGACGGGGAAGCCAACCTTTTTGAGGTCGCCGCGCAGCGCCTTGCCGAACAAGGCGGGGCCGCAGAACCACACGCTCGCCTCTTGCCATTGCGGCGTCTTTTCGCGCAGCCGCGCCGCCGTGAAGAACCCGTCGCGCGAATCGACCATGACGCGCAGATTCACGCCCGCATCCCGGGCCAATCTTTCCAAAGGCCCGGTCGTCTCGGGATCGTCTTTGGGAATGCACAGGTACATGTCCACAGGCTTTTGCCCCGCCGTTTTGCCCGCCTTGCGGTCCATCGCCAGCTGCTCCAACCGGCCGATGAACGGGGTCATGCCGATGCCGCCCGCGACCCAAATCTGCCTTGGGCGCTTGTCGTCGAAGGTGAAGCAACCATAAGGCCCTTCGATGCTGAGGGTTTGGCCGACGGCGAGCTTTTCGCGCAGCTTCGAGGTGTGATCGCCCAATTCCTTGACCACGAAGGCCAAACGGCGGCTGCCCTTGTCCCAGGCCGAGGCGATGGTGTAGGGGTGGGCGCCCTCGAAGGCGCCGGACGCGGCGAAGGCGAATTGCCCCGCTTTGTGGCCGCCCCACCCCGTCATTTCGGTCTCGATTTCAAGCGATCGGGCGACGGGGTTGTAGTTGAGCGACGTGATCTTGCCCTTGGCCTTGCGGTTTTTGCCCGCAAACCCCAGCAACACCGCGATCGCCGCCCAAGAGCCGTAGGCCATCAAGGCGCCCAAAAAAATGCCCAAGGGGGTCATCCAATAGCCGGTTCGCAGCAAAACGACGGCGTGCAAAACCAACCCCAAGTACACGACGGGAAATGCCTTGTGAACTTTGCTGAACGCCCAGTAGGGGATTTTTCGCAGCAACGCCACGACCAGCAAAGCCACCGCGACATAGAAGGCGATCTCGCCGACATCCTTGGCAAAATCCCGCATCTCCAGCAGCAGGTTCGCCAAAAAGCCGTCCACATCGCCGCGATGCCCATGCTTGGGCCGAACCAAAAGCCCCATCTCCGCCAGCCACTTGGGGCCCTTGTACCACAGCCAATGGGCGCAGCCCATCGTCACGGCGGAAATCCCGAGCCACTTGTGCAATCTGTACATCTTGTCCAAGCCGCCCAACCAAGACTGGCACCACAAAGGGCGCGACGCCAAAATCACCGTCACGCTCATCGCCGCGATCGCCACCGCGCCCGTGAGCTGAACCATGTTTTTGCGCAGCGGGAACACGCCCTGCGTCGTCCATGCGGTCGGCTCCGCCGCAAGCCAAAGGACGACGGGGATAAGCAGCGTCGCCCAAAGAACATACTGAATGCGTCTCATTGTCTGACCTCTTGCGATTTGGCCAAGCCCAACCCGGCCAAGCTCATTGCTTTGATGACCCATTATGCCGCCCGACGATTAATCTCAACTTACGCGCTGATTAATCTAGGGTGTGTTTGCTAATTCATTTTGGCGGCTTTCCTTTCCGAAGACAAACTTTTTTTTCGTTCTTTTT
>CAJPTP010000240.1 GCA_905373555.1 uncultured Francisella sp.
CCCGCCTTGGAGCAGTATCTGATCCGGCATGGGCGCGATTGGGAGCGCTACGCGTGGATCAAGGCGCGCGTCGCGACCCCAGGCGCCAACGACGTCAAAAACTTGGTGCGGCCTTTCATCTACCGCAAATACTTGGATTTCAACGCCTACGAGGGCATGCGCTCGCTGCACGAGCAAATCCTGCGGGAGGCCGACCGCCGCGGCAGCTCCCAAAACGTCAAAATCGGCAAAGGCGGCATCCGCGAGGTCGAGTTTTTCGCGCAGATCTACCAGCTCATCAGAGGCGGCCGCTGCGCCAAACTGCAAACGACCAGCACCTTGGAGGCGCTCAAGGGCGTGAGCGATGAGGGCTTCGTCGACGCCCAAACGACCGAGGCGCTGACCCGCGCCTATCGCTTTTTGCGCGAGACCGAGCACCGGCTGCAATACCGCGACGACGTGCAAACCCAGACTCTGCCGTCCGACCCCGAAAGCTTCGACGCTTTGGCCCAATCCATGGGCTTTGGCGACTCGGGCGCGTTTCGCGCGGAGCTGGGGCGGCGGCGCGCGGTCGTGGCCGAGCTGTTTGGCGCCTTGATCTCGCGGCGCACCGCCGCAAGCGACATGAGCCCGGGCGCCGACCCGTTTTTGCAGCCCACGCCCTTTGTGCCGCGCAGCGCGCAAACCGACAGCGCCGCCATCGCCCACCGCAAGGCCGAAGAGAAAAAAATGGCCTCGATCGACGCCCTCATCGAGTCGCTGATCGAGGAAAACGCGCGGCTTCAGTCCGACCGCTTCGGCTCCTTGGACGCCAAAAAAGAGCACTACGAGCGCTTCGTGGAGGAGCTCGCCCGCAATCTGTCGGGCGCGGGGGGCGAAGAGGCGGGGCGGACGGACGGCTCGGGGGTTCCCCTCGAAGCGGGCTGCGGCGCGGCCCAGGGCCCGAACCCGGGCCCAAGCGCCGGAGAGGGCCCAACCGAGCCTCTCAAGGCGAGAAAGGGCGCAGGCGCCGAGGCGCCATCCGCCCCGGACAAGCCGGATGGCGCGCTCGGCGAGGCGGGCCGAAAAGAGCAGGATGAGCGCGAGCGCGAGCGCCAGCGCGAGCGCTACGCCTTGGCTTGCGAGACGCTGGCCAAGTTGCCGCAAGCGCCCGACGACGCCGAAAACGAACGGGAGGAGGGCTTAAAGCGCATCGGCTTTGAGAACCCAAAAGGGGCGCTGGGAAAGATTCGCGGCGCCCGCTTGGGGATGCGCTATCGCCGATCCTCGGAAAACGCCAAGCGGCGCTTCGACGAATTGCTGCCGCAAATCGCCTTTTTGTGCGCGCTGGAAATCAACGGCGAAACGGCGTTTTCGCGCTGCGTCGATTTTGTCGAGGGGCTGCTGAGCCGCTCGGCCTACTTGGCTTTTTTGCAGGAAAAGCCGCTGGCTTTGCGGCGGCTGACCAAGCTTTTGGCCAACAGCGGCTTCGCCGCCGATTACTTGACGCGCCATCCCATCTTGCTTGACGACCTTCTTGGGGCGTCGCTGATGCGCCCCGACATCGACTGGGCGGCCGAGGAGAGGGCGCTGCGCGCGCGCATCGCCGCGCAGCCCGTCGGCGACGTCGAGGCCGCGATGGATGCGGCCCGCCATTTTCAGCACAGCCAGGTGTTTCGCTTGGTCGTGCAGGACATGAACGACCTGTGGACGGTGGAGCACTTGTCCGACCAGCTCACGCACTTGGCCGACGCGATTTTGCGCGCCGCCTTGGACAACGTGTGGGCGCGCCAAAGCAAAGGCTCGGGGATGGCGCCCAAATTCGCGGTGATCGGCTACGGCAAGCTCGGCGGCAAGGAAATGTCCTACACCTCCGACTTGGATTTGGTGTTTTTGTATGACGACGACTCGCCCGACGCGGGCATGATGTACTCGCGCCTGGCGGGCCGCATCGCGACTTGGCTCACCGCCGCGACGGGGGCGGGCAAGCTGTACGACGTGGATTTGCGGCTTCGGCCCCACGGCGACGCCGGGCTGCCCGCGTCGGGGTTCGACAGTTTCGCCAAGTACCAACGGCAAAGCGCGTGGACTTGGGAGCTGCAGGCCCTCACGCGCGCCCGATTCGTGTGCGGCGACGCGAAGATCGGGGAGAAATTCGAGCGGCTGCGCGCCGAGATCTTGGGCGCCCGGCGCGACCCCGAGGAGCTGAAAAAAGACATCGTCTCAATGCGCAGGCGAGCCATGGCGGGCCACAAGAAAAAAACGGACAACGTCAAATACGCCCCGGGCGGGGTGTTCGACTTGGAGTTCATCGTCCAGTACCTCACCCTCGCGCACAGCCGCGAATACCCCTCGCTGATGCGCAACTACGGCAACATCGCCCTGCTCATGATGTCCGCATCCTTCGGCCTGATCGACAAAAAGCTCGCGGGCGAGGCGATCAAGTCCTACCGCTTCTATCGTTGGCTGCAGCACAACTCCAAGCTCGCGGGCTTTCGCCAAGACGCGGGAGAAGGGCTGCAGGAGCGCTTCGAGTGGGTGCTCAAGCTGTGGGACAGCGTCTTTGGCGACGCAAAGCTTAGCGACGAGGAAAGCGACAAGCGGCTGCTCGGCCGCCCCCAGCCGCCCGGGATGGGTT
>CAJPTP010000241.1 GCA_905373555.1 uncultured Francisella sp.
ATTTCGCCATTTCGCCATTTCGCCATTTCGCCATTTTGCCGTTTCGCCCCCACGCTCGCCGGATCTTCGGCGGCCGCTTGCCGCGGCGACGGCCGACGCCCCGGTCAAGCTTCCCGCCGTTTTCCTTTGCCTTCGTCCCTAAGGCAACGGCGCGGGGGCGGGGCGAAAGGGCGGAAAGAGAGCCGAAGCCGGCGCCGCCGCGGCCCGGGTTAAAACAATCCGCTTGATCGCCGAGCGTTTGCGCTGCGCGTTGCAAGAAGCGGCGCGGCTGGCCGTTTGGCCAAGCGGCCGATTGGCGCGAAGCCCGCCGCCGCGCCCCAACATCCGATTTCAGCTTGCGCCTTTCGGTTCTGCGCCGATCGGCTCCGAAATTAGAAGAAAGAAAATGAGCGAAAAGATCGACTCAACCGCCCCCGCCTTGATCCCGTTTGCGCTCAAAGACGCGCCCGCGCTGATCGAGACGGTTTTCCCCGCGCAAAAGATCTCCGCCGAGGCGCAAAAAGAGCGCAAGGCGGTTGCGGGGCAAACCCTGACAGGCTTGAGCTCCTATTGGAAAGGGCGCAAGCCTCTGATTTTGGCGCGCGCGATTGTTTTGGGGTGCCTATTGCCCGCGACGGACGACCCCGAGCGGGATTTGGCGATTTTTGAGAAGCTGATGGCCATCGACGAGGAGAGCTTGGCCCGACGCGCCATGGCTAACAACGCTTTTTCCGTCAAAGAATTGAGACAGTTGATTTCCTTGGATGAGCAGGAGCGCTTTTTCTCGAAACACGAGCGGAAAAAGGACGGAGACGAACAAGAAAAGCTCGAACTTTACCGCAGCGCCTTGGCGGCTTTGGGCGGCTACGAGGAAAAGATCAAAAAATGCAAACGCCCGGAGGAGGTCGACCAAGATTGGCTGTGCGCACCTGTGTGGGAAGACGTCAACAAGCATTGCGCCCGTTGGGGCGTTCATGCGAGCAGCATACCCGAGCTCGTCGATCAATTGGGAATATTGCGCTACGGGCATAGGCCTAGGGTGGGCGACGCCTTTTGCGGCGGCGGGTCGATCCCCTTCGAGGCGGCGCGCTTGGGATGCGACGCCTTCGCATCCGACCTCAACCCCGTCGCCTGCATGCTCACTTGGGGCGCCTTCAACATCGTCGGGGCGCCGCTTCAGCGGCGCGAAAAGATGGATCGCGATGAACATGCCGTGTTCGCCGCCATCGACAAGGAAATCGCGCAACTCGGCGTCGAGCGCGACGCGGAGGGAAACCGCGCCAAGGCATACCTGTACTGCCTGGAAACGCGCTGCCCCGAGACGGGTTGGATGATCCCCTTGTCCACGACTTGGTTGATTTCTCCCAAGCTTGGCGCTTACGCCAAGCTTGTTCCCGACGAGACAAACAAACGATTCAACATTGAAGTCGTGTCGGGCGCATCTCCCGAGCAGCTTAAAGCGGCGGAAAAAGGCACGGTTCAAGACGGGGAAATGGTCTACGCCCTCCATGGCAAGGTTCATCGAACCCCGATCCGAACCCTGCGCGGGGATTACCGCGACAAAGACGGCAAAACAGTCGGCCGGTTGCGGCTATGGGAAAAAAACGAGTTTAAGCCGCGCCCGGAGGATGTGTTCCAAGAGCGGCTTTACGCCATACAGTGGATCCGCAAAGGCGCGGTCGGCGGCAAGCGTCAAGAGACCTATTTCGCCTCGGTGACGGAGGCAGACCTCAAAAGGGAAAGAAAAGTCGAACGGCTTGTCGCCGACAATCTGGCGCAATGGCAAGAGGATGGCCTTGCGCCCGATATGGCGATTGAACCCGGCAAAGAGACCAATCGGCTGTTTCGCGAAAGAGGCTGGACATATTGGCATCATCTTTTCAATGCGCGGCAGCTGTTGCTTCAGGCGATCTCTTTCAAGGCTTGGAGAAAATCGCCTTCTGCGGCTTTGGGGGGGATCAGGCTGGCCAAAGCGGCGGATTACAACTCGAAACTCTGCATTTGGCTGCCATCCCAAGGGGGAGGGTTGGGCGGAACAAAAGGAACGTTCTCCAACCAAGCTCTGAATCCTGTCTACAACTATGGAACGCGCCCATGGGGCGGCTTCGGCCCCTCCGTTTTCAAAGTGGCGGCGTCACCGCTTCACGATGGCGCGCGCTCGGTCGTTTCCTCCCGGGCCGATCGGCCGCCTCAAAACTGCGATTTGTGGATCACCGACCCGCCGTACGCCGACGCCGTGAATTACCACGAAATCACGGAGTTTTTCATCGCTTGGCTGCGCAAAAACCCGTCGGATCCCTTCAAAGAGTGGATTTGGGATTCGCGCCGCGTTTTGGCCATCAAAGGCAAAGGGGGAGAGTTTCGCAAGGGAATGGTCGCCGCCTACAAGGCCATGTCCGAAAACATGCCCGACAACGGCATGCAGTGCGTCATGTTCACGCACCAAGACACGGGCGTTTGGGCCGACATGGTCGGCATATTTTGGGCGGCCGGGTTGCAGGTGATTTCAGCTTGGTACATCGCCACCGAGACAATGGGCGGGCTGAAAAAAGGCGGCTACGTGCAAGGCACCGTCATTCTGATGCTCAGAAAGCGGCCCG
>CAJPTP010000242.1 GCA_905373555.1 uncultured Francisella sp.
CCTCAAGGGTCATCGCGGCCCGGGGCCCTCGCCTTCCCCGTTGGCGGCTGCGCCGGACTTGGCTTGAGCCAACCGCTCCCGCTTGCCCTCGCGCCGAGCCCGCCCTTTTTCGCTGCGCGCCTCGTCTTGCGCGGCCTCGCGCGCCATTCTCATCAGCTTTTCCGGGTCGGCCAAGCGCTCGGCGCTCACCGATCGAACATCCCGCGTCCCCGACATCGACATCGCGGTGCGCAGCTCGCGCTTGATCGCCGACAGCAGCCGCTCGACCCCGGCCTGCCCGCCCGCGGCCAAGGCATAGACGTAGGGGCGGCCGAACATGGCCGCGTCCGCGCCGAGAGCCAGCGCCCGCAGCACATCCAAGCCGCTGCGTATGCCCGTGTCGGCGAAAATCTTGACGTCGCCTTGGATCGCCTCGGCCACGATGGGCAGCGCGCGGCAGGATGGCAAAGCCCCGCCCGCATGCCTGCCGCCGTGGTTGGACACGACCACCCCATCGGCGCCGAACGCCACCGCGTCTTTGGCGTCTTGCGGGTCAAGAATGCCTTTGATCACGACCGTCCCCTCCCAGCGGTCGCGGATCCACTCCAAGTCCGCCCAGCCCGCGCCCAAATCCAAGCTGCGGTCGACGTACGCCATGCCGTCGTCGGCCCCGAGATTTCGCCCCAAGTAGCGGGCAAAGTTGCCGACCGAGCGGCTTTGAGCCGCCAATGCCGCATCCCAAGCCCAACGCGGCTTAAGGGCGCATTGCGCCAAACGGATGAGGCTCAACGGCGCGAAAGGGATGGCTTCCGCCCCCGCAGGGCCGGCGTCGCGGCGCAGCAGCCCCGCCGAGGGCATTCCCACCGTCAAAATCAGCGTCGAGCAGCCCGCCGCGGCGGCGCGTCCCATGACGTCGGCCATCAAGCCGCGATCCTTCAGCGGGTACAGCTGCTGCCACAAAGGACGGGGAACGCCGCGCGCCGCTTCCTCGACGGGGCGAACCGACAGGGCGGGCATGCAAAAGCTCACCCCTTGAATCGCGGCGGCCTTGGCCGCCATCGTCTCCCCGCCCGATCGGGCCAAGCCCAGCAGCGCCACCGGCGAAAGGCACAATGGAAAGGTCAGCGGCTCGCCGAAAATCTCGGTTTTGAGGTTCAGCTCGCCCACCTCCCCCAATGCCTTGGAGCGCAGGCTCAGATTTCCCCAGGCTTCGGCGCATCGCGCGCCGTCGCGCGCATAGTCGCCGTCGAAAAAGCGAAACAGATAGGCGGGCAAAAAGCGCTGCGCCGCCGGGCGAAAATCGTTCCCCGAAGGCCCGACCATGTTTGTCTCCCCCGCAATATGCCCGCCTTGGGCGAAAACGGCAAGGGCAAGCCGTTTCCAAGATATTAATGATTCAAGTGAGAAATATCGCGTCCAAGCGTCAAATTGAGCGGATTATGCCGGCTTCAACGGCAAAGGCGCTAAGATAGCCAAGTCGCCCCTCCCAGTTTACCCTCAAGTCGTCGACCGCGCGAACGGCGCGGGGCGCGGCTTGCCTGAAGATGAAAAGCGCTATGGCGAAAATCGATCGCGCGGCGCGCGCTTTCTTGGCGTTTTTGCTCGCCGCCTTGGCCCTGTCGACGCAGTCATGCTCCGAATCATCCATTCCCAGCATTGCCCAAAACCCAAGCAACGCCGCCAAGGGCGCCGGGCCGGCTCCGGCGTCGGGGCGCGAATCCGGCCAAGGCGGGCTGGTTGTGTCGGTGGAGTCGAATTACCCGCCTTTGAACATGATCGACGACCAAGGCAAGAACACCGGCTTTGAAATCGAACTGCTCGACGCCATCGCCAGGGAATCGGGCTTGACCCTGCGCTACAAGATTCTGCCGTTCGAGGCGATGTTCGACGAGCTGCAAGCCGGCCAAATCGACGTCGTTGCGTCGGGCGTCACCCTCACCGAGGCGCGAGAGAGAGACGTCGACTTCACGGATTCCTATTTTCAAAGCTACCAAGCCATTTTCAGATCCGCTCCGGGCCGCTGCGGCTCCAAGGAGGAAGGGATCAAGCCCGACGACGTCGATTGGAAAACGGACGTGGTGGCCGTGCAAAAAGGCGCCACGTCGGAAAGCTTGGCGTTGGAAAAAGTCGGGAATCGGCCCGGGGCCGTGGTGAGCGGCCAAACCCTGTACGACGCCATCTTGGCGACGATCGAGGGCAGAGCGACGGTGACGCTGGCCGACGCGGCGCCTTTGATGTATTTCAACAGCCGCCGCGCCAACAGGCCCGGATGCGCCGGGCCTTTGAAGGACACGCCGACCGACCACTTCGCCTTCGCCGTCGCCAAAGGCGATCCCAAGGGAGCGATCGAGCCGTTCAACGAAGCTCTCGCCGCCCTCAACGAGTCGGGCCGGTACAGAAAGATTTACGTCAAGTGGTTTGGCCAAGAGCCTCGAAACTTGACGGACGGCAAGAGCCAATGAGACGGGTTTCGCCCTTGGGGCGTTTGGATCCGCCCAAGCGCTTCGCCGGGCTCGGCTTCCTTCGCCCCCGGCGGCGCGAGGCGCAGCAAAACGCGGCGCGGCGCGGTTTCGGGGTCAACTCGGAACCGAAT
>CAJPTP010000243.1 GCA_905373555.1 uncultured Francisella sp.
GCAGCCAAGCGATGAAATACTCCGTGATCTCGTGATAATTCACGGCGTCGGCGTACGGCGGGTCGGTGATCCAAAGATCGCATTGCCGGGCGACTTTTTCGGCGGGGGAGGAGACGACCGAGACATTGACGTTGGGCAGCGGCGAGGACGCCGTTTTAAACGTCTTTTCGTCGAACGCCGGCCACGCCCGAGCCGCGTAGTTGCACAGCGTGTTCAGAGCTTGATTGGCAAAGACTTCGTTCGATTTGCTGAGATTGCACCATCTGGCGAGTTTGGCGTTGAAATCGGCCGCCTTGGCTTGAATGATCGCCCCCAAAGCGGGGGCGCCCGAGCCGCGCCAAGCCTCAATGGAGATGGCCTGCAGCAAAATTTGCCGGGCATTGAACATTTGATGCCAATACCCCCAACCGCGCTCGCGAATGGGCTGGTCTGTGTTTTCTCCGGGCTCGATCGCCATGTCCGGAACAATCCCGGCTTCTTGCCATTGCGCCAGATTGTCGGCGACAAGCTGTTCGACCTTGCGCTCCCGTTCCATATCCTCCGGCGTCACCGAGGCGAAAAACGTCTCGCCCGGCTTGCCGCCCGCAGTTTCTTTCCCGATCCACATGACCGCGTAAAGGCGTTCCTGAAAGACGTCGTCGGGCAGCGGCTTGAAGTCGTTTTTTCCCCAGCGCCGCAACCGATTGGCGTTTTTGCCGTCTTTGTCGCGGTAATCCCCGCGCAGCGTTCGAATCGGGGCGCGATGAACCTTGCCATGGAGGGCATAGACCATCTCCCCGTCTTGAACCGTGCCTTTTTCGGCGGCCTTCAGCTGCTCGGGGGAGGCGTTGGAGACGATTTCAATGTCGAAGCGTTTGTCTTTTTCGTTGGGGATCAGTTTGGCCAACGCGCCATGCTTGGGCGAGACCACCCAAGTCGTGGACAAGGGGATCATCCAGCCCGTCTCGGGGCAACGGGTTTCCAAGCAATACAGGTAATACTTGGCCCGGTTGCCCTTGGAATCATGCTCGATTCCCAATCGCGTGATTTCTTGATCAATCTTGTCAAAGACCGCCTGCTTTTCGCGATCCATTTGGGCGCGGAGCTTGGGATCGGCTCCGACGACGTTGAAGGCGCCCCAAGTGAGCATGCAGGCGATGGGGTTGAGGTCGGATGCATAGGCGTCGCAGCCCAAGCGCGCCGCCTCGAAGGGGATCGAGCCGCCGCCGCAAAAGGCGTCGCCCACAACCGGCCGACGCCCAAATCGCAGGATGCCCAATTGCTCGACAAGCTCCGCAACGCTGTGCGCATGAACGCCCCAACGGGCGTAGCGTCGGTTGACGGCTTTCCACACCGGGGCGTACAGCCACTCTTGGTCGATCTCCTCCGGGCGGCCGATGTTTTTGGCCTTGTCTTCGTAGGAATGAAGGGACGCCAATTTGCCGCGGAAGACCTCGAGCTTCTCCGCATCCGCGACGTCGCGTTTCCAACTCTTGTTGGAAAAATAACGGTTTCTTTCTGATTCTTCGATCGCATCCGCCAAATCGCCGACTTTGAAGCCGCTTTTTTTCAACGCCCTTCTGGCCAAGCCCTCTTCGTCCACCGCCATGAGCTTTTCGAACAGCCCCAAGTCTTGCTCGGGATCGCCCGTCGACGGCAGCAAGCACCCCAGAACAATGGCCCGGACCAGAATCAGCGGCTTGCGCCCCTTCCAATAGGAGCTCAAGCCGGTCAAGGTTTGCGAGGCGCCCGATTTGCGCTCGGTTTGCGCCTCGAAAGAAATTTTTTGCGCAGGAAAGATCGTTTCGATCAAAGCGGGGGCGTCTTTGAGCGCAAAAGGAATCAATTTCTGGGTTGCGGATGCCCGCTTTTCGTTCATGGGGCGTTTTCTCCAACCGGTTGCAAGAAGGGCTAAAGCCGCCGGACGCGTCAACCGCCCAAACGCATGTTGCGCAGGCGCGCGCCCAGAATCTGCGCGCCGTCGCGGGCTTCTTTCTCGGGCGACTTTTGCTCAATGAAAGCCAGCAAGTCCGCAAGCGTCGGCCGCGACGCGAGAAAGTCGGGCATGTCGAGCTGAAGCTGGTTGACGACCGCCGAAGGCTCGGCGCCGCCGATGAGCTGCTGCAGCGCCAAGATCAAGCGGCCCAAGCGGGTGGCGCCGATTGCCGAGCTTTGGGAAAAATCGCGGGATTCGAATTCGGCCACTCTTTTCAGCCGCGCGCCATTGGGCTTCATGCTGCCCATCAGCGAAGCGTAGCCCTTGACCGCGAACGCCTTGGCGAAGTTTTGGTAGTTGTCGAGCTTCTTCGCCCCTTTGCTTTCCATGTCCATCATGCGCAAAAAGAAGCGCTCGGATCCGGCAAGACGCGACCACGTGTCCAGCTTCAGCTCCCCCGGAACCAAGAGGTTGTTGGCCACCTGCGACGCCTGCTCGACGATTTCGTCGACGACGGTCGTTTCGCCTTTGGCCCGCGGCCGCGCCGCCAATTCCGTCACATCCTCGCCGCCGACGCGCGTGTACGACGTCAAGACCTTCAGCGCGGCGGCATAACCCGCCATTTGCAGGTCGGAGTCGTTGAACACGG
>CAJPTP010000244.1 GCA_905373555.1 uncultured Francisella sp.
GTGCTTGACGGCTGGTGGGCCGGCGCCGAGCGCAAGCCTTCGCCCAACAACAAGCCGCGCCCCCAAGGGCTCCGGCCTTGGCTGGTCATCGCGCACAACATCTCTTTGCCGCCGTTCAGATACGGCTTGGGCGGGCCGCTGAAGCTTTTTTGCAACGAGATCGGCGAGGGCGAGAGCGACCCCTTTCTGCGCTCGGTGCGCGACATGCGCGTCGCGCCGCACTTTTTCATCCAGCGCGACGGGAAAGTTTGGCAAACGACCTCGTGCGAGCTCATGGCGTTTCACGCCGGGGCGTCGGACTTTGAGGGCCATGGGCCGTGCAACCCCTACTCCATCGGCGTGGAAATCGAGGGATGCGACTTTGAGCCTTTCGAGAAAGCGCAATACGACGCCTTCAACGCCTTGCTCGCCGCTTTGGCCCAAGCTTACCCCATTGAAGCCGTCGCGGGCCACAGCGACGTCGCCCCGGGCCGCAAGACGGATCCCGGCGACTTTTTCGATTGGGATCGGATCGCGCTTCCCCCGGGCTGCAGAATCGCCCGAAACCCGGCGGCGCGGCGCGGGCCGAACCTCCCGCCGCGCGGCCTTGCCCTCGGGGAGCGCGGGGATCCGAGAAACGGGGGGAAGGCCGAGGGCAAATAGCCGAGGGCAAATAAAAAATGCCGCAGACGCCTCTGCGGCATTTTTCATCGCGTTGCGAGAGAACCCGCTACGCCTTTTGGGGCCGGGGCGCCGAGGCGCCCTGCGCCTTGGATCCGTTTGCGCCGCGGTTTTCCTTCGCCGCCCAAGTGTCTTTGAGCGTAACGGTGCGGTTGAACACGGGATGCCCGGGTCTGTGGTCTTTGCGGTCAGTGACAAAGTAGCCCAGGCGCTCAAACTGATAGCGCGACTCGGGCGGCAAGTCCGCGGCCCACTTTTCGACCAAGGCGTCGACCTCGGTCACGGCGTTGGGGTTGACGAACTTGCGGAAATCCTCGATCTGTCCGTCCTCGCCCTTCACCGCGTCGGGGCGCGGAACGGTGAAAAGCCGATCGTACAGACGCACGGTCGCGCGCGCCGAATTGCTTTCGGACAGCCAGTGGATCACGCCCTTGACCTTGCGCCCCTCGGGCTTCTTGCCGAAGGTGTCGTAGTCGATCTCGCATTTGAGGCACGTCGGCACGCCGTTTTCGTCGCGCTCCGCCCCCACGCACTTGACGACGTAGCTGTGGCGCAGACGCACCTCCCCGCCCTCGACCAAGCGGATGTAGCCTTTGGGCGGGTTGTCCGAGAAGTCCTCGCGCTCGATGTAGATCACGCGGTCCAGCGGCAGCGGGCGCGAGCCCATCTCGGGCCGAGCGGGATGAAAATCGGCCGCCTTCGTTTCCGCCCGATTGGGGTCGAAATTGACCAGCTCCACCTTCAGCGTGTTCAAAACCGCCATCATGCGCGAGGCGGATTGCTCCAAATCCTCGCGCATCGCGTTTTCCAGCACCGCGTAATCCACCACGTTCTCGCTTTTGGACACGCCGATCCACTTGCAAAACAGCCGCAAGCCCCGCGCCGTGTAGCCTCGGCGGCGCATGCCCGAGATGGTGGGCATCAGCGGGTCGTCCCAGCCGCTGACCAAGCCTTCGCTCACCAAAGCGTTGAGCTTGCGCTTGGAGGTCACGGCGTACAGCAGCTCAAGCCGGGAAAACTCGTATTGGTGGGGATCGGACGGGCTGGAGACATGCTGCACGACCCAATCGTACAGGGGGCGGTGATCCTCGAACTCCAAGGTGCAAACGGAGTGCGTGATCCCCTCGATCGAATCGGACAGGCAATGGGTGTAGTCGTACATGGGGTAGATGCACCACTTGTCGCCCGTTCGGTGATGCCAAGCGCGGCGAATGCGGTAGATCACCGGGTCGCGCATGTTGATGTTGGGCGACGCCATGTCGATTTTCAGGCGCAGGGTTTTGGAGCCATCCGGAAACTCGCCCGCCTTCATGCGCCGGAACAAATCCAAGTTGTCGGCGATGCTGCGGTCGCGGTAAGGGCTGTTCTTGCCGGGCTCGCTCAAGGTGCCGCGGTACTCGCGCATCTCATCCGCGCCGAGCTCGTCGACGTAGGCCAAGCCCTTTTGGATCAGCTCCTCGGCCATCTCGTAGAGCTTGTCGAAATAATCCGAGGCGTACTTGACCTCTCCATCCCATTGGAAGCCCAGCCAGCGCACATCCTCTTGGATGGAGCGCGTGTACTCCTCGGACTCTTTTTCGGGGTTGGTGTCGTCAAAGCGCAAATTGCACTTGCCGCCGAAAATCTCGGCCAAGCCGAAATTGAGGCAAATGCTTTTGGCATGCCCGATGTGCAGGAAGCCGTTGGGTTCGGGCGGAAAACGCGTGCGCACCGAATCGCGCCGCCCGGTTTTGAGGTCTTCCTCGATGATCGTGCGGATAAAGTGGTTGTCCGCGAACTCGTCTTTGCTAACCATGCCGTTGACCATGCCGTCCTTCCGATCCGGCGGCCGAATCGGGCCGCCCGCGCCGGACTTTCCGGCGGGCGAGGCGCGCCGGATTGGCGCCGAACTTGCCCCC
>CAJPTP010000245.1 GCA_905373555.1 uncultured Francisella sp.
TCCTTTGAAGGCGGGCGAGCTGTTGGTTCAGCGCGATTTGGCCAATTCGCTGAAGCTGATCGCCAAGCAAGGCAGCAAGGCCTTCTATGAAGGCGAGATCGGGAAAAAGATCATCGAGGACATGAAAAAGCACGGCGGCCCGATGACTATGCAGGATTTGAAGGATTACAAGGCCGTCGAGCGCGCCCCCGTCAAGGGCACATACCGCGGCTACGACATCCTCACGATGCCCACCCCCAGCTCCGGCGGCTTGCATGTCGTGCAGATTCTGAACATCTTGGAGCGCTATCCCTTGGCCGAATGGGGACACAACAGCGCCAAGACCATTCAGCATTATGCCGAGGCCATGAAGCGCGCCTACGCCGACCGCTCGGAGTACTTGGGCGATTCCGATTTCGTGAAGGTGCCGTCCAAGGCCATCGCCTCCAAGAAGTACGCCGATGAGATCGCCAAGGGCATCAAAGACGGCGAGGTCACGCCCTCCGTCAACATCAAACCCGGAAACGTTCAGCCCTACGAGAGCGATCAGACGACGCACTACTCAGTGATGGACAAGGCCGGAAACGCCGTTGGCGTCACTTACACTTTGAACCTCAATTTCGGCTCGGGCATCGTGGCCGAAGGCACGGGCATCTTGCTCAACGACCAGATGGACGACTTCTCGGCCAAGCCCGGCGTCGCCAACGCCTACGGTTTGATCGGCGGCGAAGCCAACGCCATCGCCCCCGGAAAGCGTCCTTTGTCCTCCATGACGCCCACCATCGTCATGAAGGACGGCAAGCCCTTCATGGTCACGGGCAGCCCGGGCGGAGCGCGCATCATCTCCACCGTCTTGCAGTCCATCGTCAACTCCATCGACTTCAAGATGAACGCGGCCGAGGCCGTGGTGGCGCCGCGCGTGCATCATCAATGGCTGCCCGACGAGCTGCGCCTGGAGCGCGGCGTCAGCCCCGACACGATCTCCATCCTTGGCAAGGAAGGCTACGACGTGAAGGTGATGGCGCCGATGGGACGCGTGCAGATGATCCAATCCGACGGCAAGGGCAATTTGTTCGGCTACTCCGACCCGCGCAATCCGGACGGGGCGGCGCTGGGCTTCTGATTGCCTGCGGCAAAGCTCGAAAGCGGTTCTCGAGCGGAATATGAAAAGGGCGGCCAAGGCCGCCCTTTTTGTTGCGCAACTTATTGACTGCCGTTGCTGTTTCTCCCCATTTTGAAATGATTCAAAGCCGAAGGCGTTGGGCGTTGCGCGGCGTTGGGCGCCGGATCGCCGGGTCAAGCCTGCGCTTGCTCGGGTTTTCCCGTTGAGACTTCGGCGCCGTTTTTGTCGCCTTCCTTGGCCTTGGCGAGCTTGCTCAAGGCGGCGAGGTAGGCCTTGGCGCTTGCGACCAGAACGTCGGTGTCCGAGCCCTGCCCGTTGGCGATGCGCTCGCCGTCGCTTAACCGCACCGTGACGTCGCCTTGGCTTTCCGCCCCCAAGGTCAAGGCGTTGATTTGGTACAGCTGCAAATCCGCCCCGCTTTTCGCTTCGGACTCGATGGCCTTGAACAGCGCGTCCACCGGGCCCGTGCCCGAGGATTCGCAGGTGAATTCATGCCCCTTGTTGGAGAAGGTGATTTGGGCGTAGGGCTTCTCGCCCGTTTCGGACACGATCTTCATCGACAGCAGCTTGTACGAATCGTCGTCGCTTGTTTGCATGTCCGAAACGATGGCATGGAGGTCTTGGTCGTAAATGTCGCGTTTTTTGTCGGCCAGATCCTTGAAGCGCGAGAACGCCTCGTTGAGCATTTCCTCGCTTTCGAGCTGGATGCCCAGCTCCAGCAGCTTGGACTTGAAGGCGTTGCGCCCTGAGAGCTTGCCCAGCTTGAGGTGGTTGGCGTCCCATCCCACCGATTGGGCGTCCATGATCTCGTAGGTTTCGCGGCGCTTGAGCACGCCGTCTTGGTGAATGCCCGATTCGTGCGTGAAGGCGTTGGCGCCGACGATGGCCTTGTTGTTTTGCACCGCATAGCCCGTGATCGTCGACACCAGACGCGACGTCGGAACGATCAGCTTGGAGCGGATGCCCGTGCGCAGGTTGAACAGATCGGCCCGGGTCTTGAGGGTCATGACGATTTCCTCAAGCGAGGCATTGCCCGCGCGCTCGCCCAATCCGTTGATCGTGCACTCCACTTGGCGCGCGCCGCCCAAAATCGCGGCGATGGAGTTCGCGACCGACAGCCCCAGATCATCGTGGCAGTGGGCCGACCAGATGACGTTGTCCGAGCCTTTGACGCCCTCGATCACGCGCCGGAAGAACGCTTCGGTCAAATGCGGCACGGAATAGCCCACCGTGTCCGGCAAATTGATGGTCGAGGCCCCCGCCTCGGCGGCGGCGTTGCAGATCTCGATCAGAAAGCCCACATCCGAGCGTGTCGCGTCTTCGCAGGAAAACTCGATGTTGTCGGTGTATTCCTTGGCGATCTTGATCGCCTCGACCGCTCTTTTGACCACTTGGTCGGGCTTCATCTTCAGCTTGTATTCCATATGGATGGGGC
>CAJPTP010000246.1 GCA_905373555.1 uncultured Francisella sp.
CCCGCCCACCCTCGCCGTCGGCTTGCCCGGTTCGGCGGCCGGCCGCGCGGATCGAAGGCGGCGGCGCGCCAGGCGCGCCGGGGCCGGCGCGAAGAGCGCAAAAAAGAAGCGGCTCGACGGAGCCGCTTCTTTTCTCTTGCCCAACGGGCGCAGGCCAAGCTTAGGCCTCGCCGCCCTCGGAACCCTCTTTTTCTTTCTCTTTGAGGTAGGCGTAGATCTCATCCTTCAACGCCAGCTTTTGCCTTTTGAGGTCGGCGATCTCGGGGCTGGTCGAAGAGGCCGGGTTCTTTTCCAAGCGGATGATCTTGTGGTCAAGATCGTTGTGCTGGTCAAACAGGGCGCGGAAGTGCTCATCCCCTTGACGCAATTTGGCGATCAGGTCTCTGTACTCAGGAAACATTTGGACTCCTTGTCCTTGCGTTTTCTTAGATTCCGCGCGGCGTCGCGCGCTTGCGCTGCCGGCGCCAAGCCGCCGATCCTCCGGCGCTTGTTGGGATTATAGCTTAAACAACCTGCCCAAGACGGCCGCCCGGCCGATGGGCGTCAAGAGCGGCGGGATTTCCTGCGCCCGGGGCGCCGCTCGCCCGGGTCGGTCTTGCCGGGCCGGCCGGCTTTCCCGGGCTTGCCGGCCTTGCCGTCTTTCCCGTCCGCCCCATCCCGGCCGGCCGGGCCCAAGACGCGCGATGCGCTTGAAACGCCCGAGGCGCCCGAGGCGCCGGCGCCGTCGGGCCGGGCGTCTTTTGGCGCGGCCAAGCGACCCCGCTTGCGCCGCTCGGCCTTCTTGCGGCTCAACCTCGCCTCCATCCAGTCTTGATCCAACGCGAAATCGACGAAGGTGTCGCGCACGCTTTCCACGACAATCCCCATGGGCTCGCCGATCCCGAAGCGCATGCCGCTGCGCTCGCCTTGAATGAACATCTGCGACTCGTCGATCACGAAATAATCGTTCAGCGCGATGCCAAACTCCTTGATATGCACCATGCCCTCGATGTAGTACTCATCGAGCGTGACCGCGACAAAGGAGCCCACGAAGGAGGTGATTCTGCCCATGTGGGCCTCGCCCACCTTGTCTTTCATGAACTGGGCCTTGATCAGCTTCTCGACGTAAAACGAGGCGTCGTCGGCGCGGCGCTCTTGGTACGACGTCTGCACGCCCAAGATTTCCCAGCTTTCGGACGGAACGTAGCGCCGGCCGCTTAGGATGGCTTTGAGGCACCGGTGCACGAGCAAATCGGGATAGCGCCGGATGGGCGAGGTGAAGTGGGTGTAGCGGTCGTAGCTTAAGCCGAAGTGGCCCAAATTGTTGGGCGAATACTCGGCCCGAGGCAGCGAGCGCAGCATCTGCAGGTGGATCAGCTCCCGCTCGGGGGCGCCGCGGTCGGCCACTTGGGCGATCAGGTCGCTGTAAAACTTGTGGTCGGGCGAGGCGACGTTTTTGGCCTTCAAACCCAAAAAAGCGAGCTTGGAAAGCAGCAGGCTCACGCGATCGCCTTGCGGGGCGGCGTGGATGCGGAACAGCCCCCCCGCGTTGGCCTGTTGCAGCATCGACGCGGCGGCGACGTTGGCCACGAGCATGCACTCCTCGATCAGCATGTGGGCCTCGTTGCGCTCGGCGGGGATGATTTTTTCCAGCAAGCCCGCCGCGTTGAACGTCATCTGCGTCTCGGTGGTCTCGAAATCCAGCGCCATGCGCGCGGCGCGGCTGCGCTTGAGCGCCTTGTACAGCTCGTACAGGTCGCGCAGCTGCGGCAGCCGCTCGTGGTCGGGGACGATCGTCTCCTTGTCCTTGGCGGTCAGCTCGTAAGGATGAAGCTTTTTCAGCTCGGGATCCACGAACTCGCCCAGAAGCTTGTGCACCGAGCCGTAGGTCATGCGGTTGCGCGACTTCATCACCGCCTCGAAAAACTCGAAGCCGTCCACCTCGCCTTGCGCCGTGACATGCGCCTTGCAGGCGAAGCAAAGCCGGTTGACGTTGGGGTTCAGGCTGCACAGGTCGTTGGACAGCTCCTCGGGCAGCATGGGGATGACCTGGCGCGGGAAATACACGCTCGTGCCGCGCAGCTTCGCGTCGGCGTCGAGCGCGGTGCCGGGCCGCACGTAGTGGCTCACGTCGGCGATCGCGACGATCAGCTCGAACGAGCCGTCCTTGAGCTTTTTGGCATACACCGCATCGTCGAAGTCGCGCGAGGTCTCGCCGTCGATGGTGATCAAAGGCAGGCGCGTGAGGTTCGTCCGCTCGGGAAAGTCCTTGAGCTTGACCGCCGAGGGGAATGTCGCGACCTCCTCGCGCGTTTCCTGGGAAAACTCGCGCGGCAGGTCGAACATCGACACGGCCAAGGTCACCTCGTCGATGTTCACGATCGAGCCTTGGCCGAGAAACTCGATGGGCTCAACCATGATTTTGGTGAAATCGGGGCAGGCCGACATGTCGCCGACCTTGGCCAGCAAATACGCGTTGCGCTTCAAAACGACGGGGCCGTCTTCGGCCAAGGCGGGATCGGCGCCCGCAAACTCGTCGCTCGCGCCC
>CAJPTP010000247.1 GCA_905373555.1 uncultured Francisella sp.
GTCGGACTTGGCCCCCGCGCGGCCGGATCTGCGGCAGGCGTCCTATTTTGCGTCGGCTTCGTCGTTTCCTTGGGCCGCTTTTCCATCCTCAACGCCGCTCTGCTCTTTTTCGGATGCGAAACCCGGGCGGGGGCGGCCGAGGTCGGCTTCGAGCCCGGCCCGGGATTTGAGCGAAGCCGGATCCCGGCCGGACGAATCATTTGGCTCATCGCCCGTCGACCCCTTGGGGCCCGCGCCTTCGGCGCCGCGGCGGTCGGCGGCGGCGCCGCCCTTCAGGCCGTTTTCGGATTCGTTTTCCAAGCCGCCCAAGGAATCGCCTCCGGCCGCGCTCGCGGGGCGCCCGGCCCCATCCTCTTCGGCGTCTTGGGCCTCCGCGCCACCGTCGCTTTCGGGATCGTCTTGGGCGGGCTCGCCCCAATGGGCGCTCGCCTTGGCCAAGAACCTGCGGCCCCAAAGATGGCTCAAAGGCTCAAGCAGCTTGTTTTTGCCCTTGGAGCGGGAGAAAAGGAAATCGAAAAAGAAAAGGTTGCGCAGACGCAAACGCTCTTTGCGCAGGTATTTCAGGTGGAAACGGCGATATTCCTCGCTTCGGAAATCCGCCTCCGAGCTTTTGAGGTTGTGCTTGCGCAGGTATTCCTCGCGCTGGCGCATGACATAGGCGCGATGTTGGCGAAAAAAGCGAATGCGGGCGTAGCGTTTGACCGAGTAGTAGGCCAACGCGACGGCGCCGATGGCCAAGGCGATGAAGATGACGGCCTGAAACTGCCGCATCTTGCGAAACAGCCACTCGTAATTGCTCGCGCCGTACTCGCCCAAATACACCCAAATGGGCACGGACAACGTGGCGGCCAAGCCATCCATGAAGATGAACCGGGCAAAGCCGATGCGCTTGGAAATGCCCGCCGTGATGTAGATGGGCGTGCGCAGGCCGGGAAGGAAGCGGGCGATGAACAAAACCCGGTTGCCGTACCGATCGAACTTGTCTTGCACCTGGGCGTAGCGCTTTGGGGTCATGACCCGCGCCACGGGCTTGAACGACAAAACCTTGGGGCCGAAAAAATGCCCGATGCTGAACATCATGCCATCGCCCAGCAGCACGCCCGCCATGCAAACGGCCACCATCGCATGGGCGTTGGCATACCCCAAGCCCGCCAACGCGCCGCCCGCGACCAAGGTCACATCCTCGGGGATGGGCACGCCCGCCCCGCACAGCAGCAATGCGGCGAAGACCGCCGCATATCCGTAGTTTTGGAAAAAAACCAGCAGAGTATTGAACACATCCATTGGCGCAAGCCATCCGCCCCCAAGACGCCCGGCGCCAAGAAGGTCTGAGCGGGCAACCGATAAAACAAAGACAAAGACAAAGAGCCGCGCAGCCCATCGCCCGCAGTGAAAAACAAGCTGCGACAAACAACAAACAAAAGAATCCGTCAAGGAATCCGGGTCAAAGCGCCGCAGCGCGCCATCCCGGGCGAAACAAGCGACGCGACGCCAAAGCGCGCGGCCCGAAAAGGACTGAGGCGAGGCCCCGATCGCAGATCCGGCCAAACTATAAAACAAAATCACGGCCGTCTCGCATCAAGCTCGGAAAAAACACCGCATTTGCAACGAAACGCGCGCGCCCGGCAACGCGGCGCCCCTATCCGCCGCCCGGGCGGCGCCAAAACGACTCCGACGAAGCGGCGCCGAGCGCCCCATCCCCCACTTTTCTCCCCAAAAACAGACGAAAGGCCAACCCAAGAAAACAATCCCGGCGCCGGGAAAGGGATGGGGCGGGAAGCCCGGATACGCCTTGGCAAGGCCGCTTGGCTCCCCTCGCCCCGCGCCAAACGCTTGCCGTTTTCCGGTTTTCCGGTCGGCGGGCGACGCCGCACCAGGCGCGCCGCGGCGCGCGGCGACTCGCAGATGGCGCGAGGCCGGGCGCCCGCCTCACGCCGCTTGGGCGTCCAAGGGAAAGCCGCGATGAACGCGGCGAGACGCGACGCGTTTGGCGCTTTGGCGCATTGACGCCTTGCGCCTCGCCGCCTAATCGCCCGCCAAGGCGGCCAAGCGCAGACGCTCGACCCCGCGGCGCGCCGTTTCCATCTCTTGGGCCTCGACCAGCAGTCGCACGATGGGCTCGGTGCCGGAGGGGCGCACCAAAACCCGGCCGGAATCGCCCAGCTCTTTGCGCAACTTTTCCGTCTCGTCTTTGATGCGAAACTCCCAGTTGGGCGCGTCGGCCAAGCGGAAACTGCCTTGGCTGGCCGGAATGCGGCTCCACTCCGCCGCGATTTCCTTCAGTTTCTTGCCCAAAACGCGCTCGGCTTGCAAAGCCTGCAGCGCGGCGATGCAGCCGTCGCCCGTGTTGTGCTTGTCCAAGACAATCACGTGGCCGGAGCCCTCGCCGCCCAGCCGCCAGCCCTTTTGCAGCATCAAATCCAACACCAGCTTGTCGCCCACGCCCGACCGGGCGAAGGGCACGCCGAGCCTCGAGAACGCGGTTTGCAGGCCCATGTTGCACATCACGGTGCCCACGACCCCGCCC
>CAJPTP010000248.1 GCA_905373555.1 uncultured Francisella sp.
CAATAAAGCTGGGTCAAAAATGCAGAAAGCTTCAGCTCCATCTTGCCCCCCCCCCCTTCTTTGGCAGCTCAAAACATGAGCGACTTTAGTTGGGTTTTTCACCATCTTAGTGAAAGGGGGCGCCGGCCGGCGTCGGCATCAACACTTCTCGCATACATTCCCTTTTTTTTTTCGTTTTCCCGATTGGGCTTGAGCGGCCTCGGCTCGGCGCCGAGCGACGGAGCGAAGGTTGACTGCAATCGTTTTGGCGCCGATGCAAGGCTACGCCGACTACGCCATGAGAACCCGATTCGCTTTGGCGGGCGGTTTCGACCAAATGGTGTGCGAGTTCGCGAGCATTTCGGCCGGCTGTCCCGGGCGGGCGTTTTGGGCGAAGCTGATGCCCGAGATCGACACGGCTTTGCGCTGCGCCGGGGTGCCTGTGTTTCCGCAGCTTCTGGGGCGCGACGCCGAGGCGATGAAGCGGGCGCTGGAAAGCTTGATCGGCTTCGGCTTTCAGGCGGTGGACGTCAACTTCGGCTGCCCCGCGCCCGGCGTGAACCGCCGCGGGGCGGGCGCGGCGATGCTGCGCTCGCCCGATGCGATGGGCGACTTGGTCCGGGCTTTGGTCGACGCCGCGGCGGGCCGCTGCGCCGTTTGGGCGAAAATGCGGTTGGGATGGGATGACCCCGCCGACGCGGCCGCGATCGCCCGCGCCTTGGGCGCGGCGGGGGCGGCTCGGGTGACGGTGCACGCCCGCACCCGCGCCGACGGCTATTCCCGCCCCGCGCGATGGGAATGCTTCGCCCCGGCGCGCGACGCGCTGCCCCCGGGGGTCGAGTTCGTCGCCAACGGCGACGTGTACGGGGTCGAGGACGCCTTGAGCTTGGTTGAGTCGGCGTCTCCCGACGCCTTGATGCTCGGCCGCGGCGCCTTGGCCGACCCGAGGCTGGCGGCCCGCATCCGCGCCGTCTTGTCCGGCGGCTCGGATCCCGGGCCGATGGGCTTGGCCGAGCTGGCGGATTTCTTGGGCGGCTTTTTTGCCCTCGAAAGCCGGCGCGCCGCGCCCCGGGCCGCCTTGGGCCGACTCAAGCAGTGGCTCTCGGCAATGGCGCCGCGCAACGGCGAGGCGGAGTCGTTGCTTCAAGCCGTGCGGGGGCTGAACGAGCCCGAGCGGGCTTTGGGGGTTTTGCGCGCCGCCGCGCGCGACAATTGATTTTTCTTTTGCGGCGTTCTTCTTTCTTTCGCCGGCGGCGATCCGCCGCCGCGATAAAAGCGAGGCGCCATGGAAGGTCAGGGATGGAAGAGGACAAAAAAGGCGGGGTGATCGTTGTCTCTGCGGCTTCGGGGACGGGCAAAACCAGTTTGATCAAGGCGCTTTTGGAAAACCGGTCGGATATTCGCGTGGCCATTTCCCACACCACCCGCGCCCCGCGCGGCGAGGAAAAGGATGGCGTGGACTACCACTTCGTGAGCCAAGAGACTTTCTTGGACATGGTGGGGCAGGGCAAATTCCTCGAGTTTGCCGAAGTGCATGGGCACTACTACGGCACGGGGGCCGACGAGGTCGCCCAATTGACGGCCTCGGGCGTCGACGTGATTTTGGAGATCGACGTGCAAGGCGCCATGCAGGTGCGCCAGCAAATCCCCCAAGCCGCCCTGGTCTTTGTCGTTCCGCCCAGCATGGAGGTTTTGGAGCGGCGCCTGCGCGGGCGCGACACCGACAGCCCGGAAACGATCAAATTGCGCATGCGCAACGCCCTGCGCGAGCTGGAGCAAGCCTGCGAGTACGACTACGTGATCGAAAACGACTCCTTCGACGAGGCCAAGGAGGCCTTGCGAAGCGTCGTCGTGGCCGAGCGATGCCGTCGATCGAGCAACGAAGGCTTGATTCAAAGACTTTTGGTCGAAGGCCAATCGTATCGCGGCTAAGCCGCGCCGACGGTCGGATCGCGGGGCGTCGGATCGCGATTGCGCGGCCGCCGGCATTCCGCTTCCGGGCATCCCTTTGATTTTTTGCGTTTTAGCGTTAAAATTCGCGGTTTTGTTGGATTGAGCGGTTTTTTTGCCTGCCCGGCGCCGCCCGGATGGCAAGGAGCGAAACATGGCACGCGTCACCGTTGAGGATTGCATCCCCAAGATCAACAACCAATTTGAGCTGACGCTGACGGCCGCCACGCGCGCCCGGCAGCTGTCCCACGGCAACCCGCCCTTGATCGAGGGGGCCGACGACGACAAGCCCACGGTGATCGCGCTGCGTGAGATCGCTTTGGGCAAGGTGACCGCCGGCATACTCGATCGGATGAAGTGACGGTCTTTCGCCGCTTGGCGGTCTGCCCCGGAACGGACAGGGCTCGCGCCTTGAGGCCGGATCCATTCCGGGTTTTTCCCTTCCCCATCCCTTGGCTTGCCAAGGGATTTTTTTATTCCGGTCGTTATGCGGGGAAGCGCGCGATGAAAGGCGGCAAGGGGGCGCCTTGGCGCAAGGGAAGAGCCGGATGCAAGGGGACGGGGAAAAGGCGC